>JBIOXT010000139.1:0-2093 GCA_044869795.1 bacterium
CCTGGTGTTCTTGCCGGCGTTGTATGCCATCTGGTTCAGGATCAAGCCGGCGGCAAGGGACGGGCGAGCCGTTTCTTCGATTCTGGCGGAGCCTGTCGCAGGCTAGCAGAAGGGGTCGGCCTACGACCGGGTGCCGCGCACCTCCTTAGTGACAGAAAGGACAGAGCCATGGACAACCAAACTACGAGCCGTCCCACCGTGCTTATCACCGGGGCCTCGAACGGCATTGGATACGAACTGGCCAAGCGTTTCGCGCAGGACCGGGCCAGCCTCGTACTCGTGGCACGGAACGGAGAGAAACTCGCGACCGTCGCGAATGAGCTGCGATCCCTCGGAGCGCCGAACGTCGAGGTCATCGTGGCCGACCTCGCGCGTGCGGACTCACTGCCGGCGCTGCTGCAGGAGCTGAGCGTCCGACATCTCCAAATCGACGTCCTGGTGAACAATGCCGGCTACGGGCAATCGGGGACGTTCGCGACGACGGACGAGGCGGCCGAACGCGGGATGATCCAGCTCAATATCGGTGCCCTCACCGCGCTCACCAAAGCCATCCTGCCCGGAATGCTGGCGCGGGGCCGTGGTCGCATTCTCAACGTCGCCTCGGTCGCCGGTTTCCTGCCGGGGCCGTTCGCCGCGGTCTATGGCGCAACGAAGGCCTACGTCGTGTCGTTCTCCGAGGCCATCGCGGAGGAGCTCGCCGGCACGGGGGTCAGCGTGACGACTCTGGCTCCCGGTGCGACCGCCACCGGGTTCGCCGCGCGGGCGAATATGCAGCGGTCCCGCCTGTTTCGGCGGGGTGCGACCATGACCGCCCATGCGGTCGCTGCCGCCGCCTACTCCGGGCTGAAGCGAGGCCGGCGGTTGGTGGTCCCAGGGGTGATCAACAAGATCCAGTTGCAGTCTCTGCGCATCTCACCGCGGCCCTGGGTCGTGAAGATCGCGCGCGCTCTGTTCGCATCGTAACTCAATCGTCGTACGTACCTCAGAGCCAGACTCTATGAAGGACCGCTCGATCGTCACAATCGCCGTGGCACTCGTGACCTTGGTCACGCTTGCCGTGTCGATGAGCGGCGCGTGGCTAGAACCGGAGAGGCGGATCGTGCGCGGCGACATCTCATTCGGAAGGGGGCATGCAATCGTGAACGACGGCGCGCCGCGCACCGACGGCCGCTTCACCAATCGAGCAGAACCGGGTGAGCGCGTACCGCTGCGCGTGTGGGCTGGGTTTCTGGCACGGCGGGTCGGCGCGTCGCTGTGGCGGCGAGCCGGGGCGGCGCCGCACGTTCCCTACGACAGCGCGGCGATCGCGCGCAACCCAAGCCTGACGTGGATCGGGCACGCGACCTTTCTCGTGCACATGGACGGCGTCACCTTTCTGACCGATCCGATGTTTTCCGACCGGGCGAGTCCGGTTTCGTTCGCCGGGCCTCCCCGACTCGTTCCGCCAGGCGTGCCGCTCGACGCGCTGCCGGCGGTGGACTTCGTGTTGCTGTCGCACGATCACTACGATCACACCGATGTGCAAAGTGTGAAGCAGCTGGCGGCGCGGGGTGCCTACTTCGTCGTTCCCCTCGGTCTCGGGGAATGGGTCCGCCGTTTCGGAGGGACAGCGCTGGAGCTCGATTGGTGGCAACAGCTGGAGCTGAAGGGGATACGCATCCACGCCGTGCCCCGGCGTTTCTATCACGCTGGACACACCGGCTACTCCCCTGACTTCGCGACGATCGGGGAGCGGCTGGGGCACATTGCCGAGCAGGGGCAGGGCCCGCTGGTCCTGCTGCTGCACGGCTGGCCAGAGAGCTGGTACTCCTGGCGTCACCAGTTCGGGCCGCTGGTGGCGGCCGGGTACCGGGTCGTTGCCCCTGACCAGCGCGGCTACGCCCGCAGCGACCAGCCGCCGGACGTCGCGTCGTACACCCTGCTCCACCTTGTCGGCGACGTGATCGCCCTGGAGGAGCTGGGAGAGGAGCAGGCGGTCGTCGTGGGTCACGACTGGGGCGCACCCGTAGCCTGGACCGCGGCGATGCTGCGTCCGGACAAGGTCCGCGCCGTGGCCGGGCTCAGTATTCCGCCGATTCTGCCCGGCGGGATGG
>JBIOXT010000140.1:0-8485 GCA_044869795.1 bacterium
GCAGCCAGAACGGCCGGTTGGGCACCTCCACCCCACCCTTGACCGTGATGTGCCACGTCTCCGGGAAGATCCCCGGGAACTCCGCCCCAGCGTCCCCCGCCGCCTTCACGAACGCGCCGAACGCGTCGAGGGGACTGTTCCCCTCGGTCACCAGATCGTACGCCGCCGCCAGCGCCCGGCAGCCGATCTCGCAGCTCCTGCGGATTCGCTCGATGTCGTACGGCGTCTTGACCAGCAGCAGGTCCATGAACTCCCGCGAGAGGTCGGCCGCAGCCGGCAGGCGCATCTTCAGCATCTGCGTGAGCGGCGCCGGCGCGAAATTCCCCTGCATCCCGCTGAAGCACAGCCCGATCTTCTCCCCGTTCAGATGCAGGTCACCCAGCACCTCGGCGAGCACATCCCAGAACGGCTTGTAGCGCTCGGGCGAGTACAGGTCGGAGCCGAAGAACTTGTAGGCCCGCACGTCCTGGATCGGGGACGCCTGCTTGGCGAGATCGATCATGAACGGATAATTCAGGATCAGGACCGGCTCGCGCTCAACGGGGATCAGGATGAAGACTTCGCTGTTCCAGATCGAGTGCACGAAGTTGGCGAAGTACCGCGCCCACCCGCTGCCCGTCAGCGGCTGCCCTCCCGAGTACACCAGCCCGGCGGCCGCCCCGTGCCGCCGCAGCAGCTGCCGGCACTGCGCGATGCGGCCCTCCCACACGTCATCGGGCAGCCGCGGCGCCAACCCGTGATAGTAGCCGGTCTCGATCGCCGTACTCACCGTTCCCACCTCCCATCTGTCATCGCTGCTCCCTTCGATTCGACGTTCCGGTCAGGTCCTCGCGGCGCCGATGGCGCCCCGCCGCGCCGGCAAGAGCGTTCCGGCGGCGATGGCGGGAACCACTCCGGCGGCGGCGAGCAATGCGATGCCCGGCGCCAGCGATCCGGAGAGGTCGCGCAATGCCCCCATCGCCAGCGGCGCCGCCACGGCGCCGACGTATCCCAGCGACAGGATCATCCCCACCATGGTGCCGACTCCGGCGGCCGGTGCGAGGTCCGCGGGCAGCGCCAGTGCATACGTAAAAGAAAACCCGATGCCCAAGCCCACCACTGCCGACCAGACTGCCGCGAGGTCGGGGCGGGCCAGCAGTCCCAGGTGTCCGCCGATCAGCAGCGCCGATGATAGATAGAACGGCCGCTGGTAATGCGGCGGCGACCCGGCCAGCTTCGGGACGATCAGCGCGGCGACGATCGACGCCAGGCTCATGGCGGCCAGCGCGACCGATCCGCGCACGAGATCGAAGCCGCGGGAAACGAGGTAGCCGGGCAGCCAGGTCAGCAGCCCGTTGAACGCCGCCCCCTGCGCGGCAAAGATCAAGACCAGCGGCAGCAAAAGCCGTCCGCTCCGGGGACGCGAGGCGATGGGAGCCGCAGATGGCGGCGGGACTCGAAGATGCATTCTGGCCATGAACACCAACCACACCACGAGGGTGATCAACCCGAAGAGCCCCCACACGGCCAAGACGCCCCGCCAGGAAAAGCGTCCCACCAGCGGCAAGAGCAGCGGCACGCTCAACGCGGACGCGGCGAACACTCCCACGTTCAGGCCGTTCGTGTAGACCGCCGTGGTCACCGTCGGTCCGGCCGGCGACGCCTGCGCGATCTTCCCCAGCGTCGGCTGTACGAGCCCCACCGCGTCGCCTAGAGCAGCGAGCAGCACCAGCAACCCGCCCGGCGTGGTGGCCAGCCCCCGGCTGGCACCGATCACACTCACCGCAAGGAGCCCGCTGATCGCCATACGCCGGATGCCGACCGCGTCGCTGAGCAGCCCGCCGGGGATCGAGACGAGGGCAATGATCAAGAAGGGAAGCGCGGTCACGGCGCCGGCCATCGTCGCAGAAAGCCGCAGATCGCGGATGATCAGCGGGAGCAGCGGCCCCGACGCCGTCAGCGGCGCTCGGAGGTTGATCCCCAACAGCCACGCCAGCGCCAGCGTGGGGGCGCGGGGTGCGTCGGAGGCGGAGACGTCGGCTCCCACTACGTTGCGTCCTCCGCGGTGGCGTCGTCGTCGTGAGTCCTGCGCGCATGCCGGCGTTCCACGACTGCCTCAAGACGCTCGAGGATGTCGTGCATCTCAGCGCGCACGACCTCCCGCCAGTACTTGCTGTGCCTCCCCACCTGGCGATAGCGCTTCCACCGTTCGCGCTGGAGCTTCGTGGACCGCAGGCCTCGCAGGTCACGCAGTGCCCCCAGGATATGGTGGCGGAGGACTTCCGCCATCGCTGGGGGGTCGGTATGTGCGCCCAGGCCGGGCTCCGGGACGATGGCGTCAATGATTCCCATCCCACGCAGATCGCGCGCGGTAGACTTGAGCGCGCTGGCGACTTCGGTGGCCCGCGTGGTATCTCGGTGCAGGATCGCCGCGGCGGCTTCCGGGGAGATCACGGAGTAGAATGCGTGCTCGAGCATCAGGACGCGGTCCGCAACGCCTAAGGCCAGGGCGCCCCCGCTGCCGCCTTCCCCGATCAGTACGGCGACGGTCGGGGTGGGCAGCATCACCATGGCCGCCAGCGTGTGCGCCAGCGTCAGCCAGATGCCTTTGCTCTCGGCGTCGTATCCTGAAGCCGCACCGGGGGTGTCGATGAAGGTCACCACCGGCAGGTGAAACTTGGCGGCGAGGTTCATCAGCCGCGCGGCCTTGCGATATCCCTCCGGCATGGCCGAGCCGTGGCGGCACCTCGCCCGCTCGTCCGCGGTCCGGCCGCGCTCCTGCCCGACGATCATCACCGTGTGTCCGCCCAGCTCCCCGAGCCCGCCGACGATGGCTGGGTCGTCGCCGGAGAGGCGGTCGCCGTGCAGTTCAACGAAGCCACGGACGAACTGCTCGATGTAGACACGGGTCGTGGGTCGATCCGTCCGGCGCGCCAGCGTCACCTCATCCCATGCCGACAGCGGCGGGCGCGCGGCCCGTCCCCGCAGGATCCGATAGCGGGCGGACCGGCGGAGCTTGGGCAGTGGCGTGCGGTCGGGAACCGCATTGGCGAGATGGCGGATCAGATACGCGACGTCATGTCTCATCCGATCCGGCGGCACGACAAGGTCGAGCAGTCCGGCCTGGAGCAGGGTTTCCGCGCGGTGCGAGTCCGCCGGCAAGGCGGTCTGCTGCATGCTCTCGATGACCCTCGGACCCACGAAACCGATCTGCGATCCGGGCGCCGCCACCAGCACGTCACCGAGCGCGGCAAACGAGGCCGCCACGCCCCCAAAGGTCGGATGGCCCAGGATCGAGACGTGCGCGAGACCGGCCTTGTCGTGCCGGGCCCGGGCTTCCACAGTTTTCGCCATCTGCATCAGTGACAGCATCCCCTCCTGCAGTCGCGCGCCGCCGCTGGCGGTGTAGCTGAGGACGGGCATCCGCCGGCGTGTGGCGAGGTCGAAGGCCTTGGCCACCTTCTCGCCGGCCACGGAGCCCATCGTGCCGCCGATAAAGCCGAACTCAAACGCGATCAGCATCACCGGCAGCCCGTCCATCCGGCCCTCTCCGATCACGACCGCTTCCCGAAGCTTCGTCCGGGCGCGGGCCTCGGAGAGGCGCTGGCGGTACGGCAGGTTGTCGACGAACGCCAAGGGATCGATCGAAACCAGTTCCCGGTCGTGTTCCTTGAAGCTGTCGGGATCCGCGAGGAACCTGATCTGGCTGACGGCGCCCATCTCCTCTGCCCGGCTCATGACCTGCGCTCCTCCCTGAAGTACGGGACCCCCAGCGACGCCGGGGGACGCGATTTCCGCCGGCGCTGACTGGCATTGACGAGAAACAGAATCGTCACCAGATAGGGGGTCATCGTCAGGAAGTGCACGGAGATGCCCGTTCCCACGGCCTGCATGCGGAGCTGCAGCGCCTCCATGCCGCCGAACAGATACGCGCCGGCGGCGACCATGAGCGGATTCCAGCCGGAAAAGACCACCAGCGCCAACGCGATCCACCCCCGGCCCGCGGACATCTGATCGACCCACATCGTCGTGTAGGCCAGCGAGAGATAGGCGCCGGCCAGGCCGGCCAGCGCGCCTCCCAGGATCACGCAGCCATACTTGACCAGTCCGACGTTGATCCCCAGGGAATCGGCCGCCTCGGGGTTCTCTCCAACCGCGCGGATGCTGAGCCCCAGATGTGTCTTGTACAAGATGAACCAGGCGAGGGGGATGATCACGAACGAGGCATACACCAGCGCGTCCTGTTGAAACAGCGCCCGGCCGATGACGGGGATGTCGGACAGTCCAGGCACCCGGTAGATCTCAATACCGTGCGCCACCTGGCCGATCATCCGTCGCCCAAAAAACGACGTCAGGCCGGACCCGAGCAGGGTGATGGCCAATCCGCTCACCACCTGTTCGCTGCGCAGGGTCACCGTCAGGTAGGCGTGCAGGAGGGCGGCCGCTCCCCCGAAGATCATCGCCGCCACCAGCGCGAGCACGATGTTCTCGATAAGGTAACTCGCCAGAAACCCGGCCAGCGCGCCGACCAGCATCATGCCCTCGACGCCGAGGTTGAGGATGCCCGCGCGCTCCGCGAACACTTCGCCCGTCGCGGCCAGCAGCAGCGGTGTGCCGGCGCGGATTGCGGCCTGGAGGATGGGGCCGATCAGGTCAAACAGGGACACGGACGCGCTCCTCCCGGACCAGCACGACCCGATAGCGGACGAGGACCTGGCCGCCAAGGATGAACAGCAGGATCATGGCCTGCACCACGAGCACGATTGCCGTCGGCAGCTTCGTTCCGATCTGCAGGGCTTCACCGCCGACGTAGAGCACGCCGAGCAGGATCGAGACGAGGATCACGCCGAGGGGGCGCCGGCGGGCCAGCCAGGCCACGATGATCGCGGTATACCCGTACGGGGCATTGGGCGGCGAGATGCCGAGCACGAGCCGGAGCTGAATGCCGGCGATTTCGACCATGCCCGCCAGGCCGGCCAGCGCACCGCTGATCACGACCGCGACGACCACGGTGCGCAGGACCTCAATGCCGGCGTAGGCCGCAGCGCGGGGATTTTCACCCGTCACCGTGATCGCAAACCCCCAACGCGTCCGCTCGAGGAGGAAGTAGAAGAGAACCGCCAGCCCGACGGCGAGGAGAAACCCCCAGTGCAGTCGAGTGTCTCCGAAGCGGGGGATCTGCGCGGCATCTGGAAACAGCTTCGTCATTGGAAAATTCAGCGTCAGCGGGTCCTTCCAGGGACCGAACAGGAAGTAACCCACAAACAGGATCGCGACATAGTTCAGCAGCAGCGTCGTCAGGATCTCGTTGGTGTGCAGCCGGACCTTCAGGAGGGCCGGAATCGACGCCCAGAGGCCGCCGGCCGCCACGGCCGCCAGGAACATCGTCGGCAGGAACCCCACCCCCGGCAGCGCCCACCCCTGCAAGACGACCAGCGTCGCTGCAAACGCGCCCATGTAGAGCTGGCCCTCTGCGCCGATGTTCCAAAACCCGACCCGGAAGGCGACCAGCACTCCCAAACCCGCCAGCATCAGTGGTGTCGCCTTCACGAGCACTTCGGAGAAACTGTGGATGCTGCCGAACGCCCCCAGCAGCATCTGCCAGTACGCGCCGATGGGGTTGGCGCCGGCAGCGTAGAGGACGATGCCACCGACCGCCAGCGCGAGGATGATCGAGGACACCGGGACGAGGTAGGCCAGGGCCCAGGAAGGTTTCGTCCTCAATTCCAGCTGCAACCTCATCCCGATCCGTTGCGCCTCTCTCCGAACGCGGCTACGCCTGCCGGACGCCCGCCATCATCAAGCCGAGACTCTTGACGTCGTAGTCTCCGGCACCGAAGATGCCCATCACTTCTCCCCGGAAGAGAACCCCAATTCTGTCGGAAAGGTCAAAGAGCTCTTCCAGGTCTTCGGAAATCAGCACGACCGCGGCCCCCCGCAGCTTGTGCTCGTGCAGGACCTGACGCACGAAAGACGTCGCCCCAACGTCCAGACCCCGTGTCGGCGAGACGGCGACGAGCACGCGCGGGGCGGATGACATCTCCCGCGCCAGGATCGCCTTTTGCAAGTTGCCGCCCGACAGCGTGCGCGTCTGGACCTGCGTGCCGCTGGCCTGGATCGCGTATTCGGTCATCAGGGCCTGCGCGTGACGGCTGATGGCGGCGGCATCGAGCAGGAAGGACGTCCCGAACCGCCTCTCGCGAAAGGATTTCAGAATGAGGTTCGAGGCCAGGGAGAGCGCCCCGACCGAGCCCACGCCGGACCGGTCGGCGGGCACGTAACTGACGCCGGCGTCGATAAAGGCCTTCGGCGGCGCGCCGGTCAGATCTCGCCCCGAGATGCGGATGCCCCCGGCGCGCGGCATCCGCAGCCCGCACAGCGCATCCGCCAGTTCCTGCTGCCCGTTCCCGGCGACGCCCGCAAAGCCCAGGCACTCTCCCGCCCGCACTGAAAACGTCACGCGCTGCACCGCAGGAACGCCGCGATCTCCGGCGACGCTGAGCCCCTGCACTTCCATCACCGTGGCACCGAGTTCATGCGACCGGTCGAACCCCGCCGCAGGAAGCTCCCGCCCGATCATCATTCGCGCCAACTGGTGCTGGTCGGTATCCGCCGCGCGCACGGTGCCCACCGTCCGGCCGTGCTGCATCACCGAGATGCGATCAGACACCTCCAGGACTTCGTCCAGCTTGTGGGAGATGAAGACCACGCTGTGCCGGGCCTCGACCATCCGGCGGAGCGTCTGGAACAGCGCCTGGGCTTCCTGGGGCGTGAGGACGGAAGTTGGCTCGTCCAAGATCAGCACGCGGGCCCGCCGGCTGAGAGTCTTGACGATCTCGACGCGCTGCTGCTCGCCCACGGAAAGTTGCCAGATGTACGCTCCGGGGGCGACCTCCAGCCCGTAGCGCCGGCCCAGGTCCTCGACGAGCGTCTCTGCGGCGCGTGTGTCGAAGGTCGTCAGCCCGGCCTGCATCCCCAGCGCGACGTTCTCGGCAACGGTCAGGTTCGAGACGAGGCGGAAGTGCTGATGGACCATGCCGATCCCGCTGCGGATGGCATCGCGGGGGGACTGGATGCGCGCCTCCCGGCCGTCGATCTGGAGCGTGCCGGCATCCGGCCGGTAGATGCCCATCAGCACATTCATCAGCGTGGTCTTGCCGGCGCCGTTCTCTCCGAGCAGGGAGTGGACTTCCCCCTCGAGGATGTCCAGGTCCACGGCCTGATTCGCGATCACCCCGGGAAAGTGCTTGGTGATCCCGCGCAGCGAGATGACCGGGATGCTCGCCGCCGCCGGCCGCTGCGGCTCGAGGCGCTGAGGAGCCTCCTCCTTCTTCACGTCACGGCCACGGCAGGTTGGTGTGGGCGTTCGGCGATGACACGGCCGCCTTTGATCACGAAGATCGGCTTGGCATCATTCCGGAACGCCTCGCAGACGTCGGTGCAATCGAGCACGTTCAGGTCCGCCGCCGCCCCCTCGCGGATTCCGTACTGGTCCAGGTGCAGGATCCGTGCGCCATTCACGGTGGCCATGTCGAAGAGGTGCTCAAGCTCGGCTGGCAAACTCCACTGAATCGCGAACGCCCCGACCAGGCCGACTTCGAGGGGATCCGCGCGCCCGAGGGTTGGATTGAACGGATCCATGATGTTGTCGGACCCATAGGCCACGTTGATCCCGGCGGCGTACAGATCCTTGACCCTGGTCAAACCGCGGCGCACGATACCCCGATCCAGCCTCCCGTGCACCAGCAGGTTCAGCGTCGGGCACGTGATGACGTTCATACCGGCTTCTTTCAGCAGCTCGATCAGCCGCTGAGCGTAATACTCGTTGCACGATTCGAGCATGGCAGCATGGCTTGCAGTGGTCCGCCCTTGGTATCCATCGGCGATCGCGCGTCGGGCGTAGTATTCAAACGCCCGGGACGTCGGGTCGTGCGACAGGTCGAGGTGCACATCGATGTCTGCCTCATGCTCCTCGGCGATATCGAATACGGCGTCGAGGTGCCGATCGTAGGCCCAGTCGTACAGGCCGATCTCCGGCCCGCCCCCCACGACATCCGCGCCCAGCCGCATCGCCTCGCGTAGCAGGGGGACCGTGTCGTCGTTGACTCCCTCCTGAGGGTAGGCGACAATCTGGAGATCAACGGTCCCGCGGTAGTGCTCCCGCACCTCCAGGATGGCCTCGATCCCGAGCAGCTTCACGGTCGGATCGACGTCGACGTGCGTGCGGATGTAGGTCGTCCCATGCGATATCGCCAGGTCGATCGTACGACTGGCCCGGCGCATGATGTCCTCACGGGTGAAGTGCCTCTTCAGATCCCGCAGGATGCGCACGGCCTCGCCGACGGTCCCCGACACGTTGGCGGGCGCGTCTTCGCTCGTGAACGCCTTGTCCAGATGCATGTGTGGATCGACGAACGAGGATGCGACCAGCCGCGCGCCGGCGTCGACCTCACGGACGGCCTGCGCGGGCACGTGGTCGGCGATGGTGACGATGGTGCCGCCGCGC
>JBIOXT010000141.1:0-2895 GCA_044869795.1 bacterium
GAAGAGTTCACGCGGCGCGAGGGCAAAGATCTCCTCTACATCCGGGCCATCCTGCACGTGGAGCGCGACGCGCACAAGAAGATGCTCATCGGCAAAGACGGCCGGATGCTCCGAGGCATCGGGCAGCGGGCACGCGTGGAAATCGAGGCCCTGCTGCGCTCCCGCGTCTACCTGGATCTGTGGGTGAAGACGTCGAAAGGATGGCGCGAACGGGAAGAACTTATTAGAGCGTTCTATCCTGAATGACTGAAAAAGAGGGAATCCAGCCGCGGGCATGGAAACCGTGCGCGGCTTTTCGACGCCTGCGGGGGTCAGGGATGCCGCGATGCTCTATTTGAGCCGTCTCATTCACGCGCCGATCGTCGATGCCGAAGGCGTCAAGCTGGGCACTCTCGGTGACGTCGCGGTAGACCTCCGGGATCCGCTGCCGCGGGTGACCGGACTGTGGATGCAGGGGGACCGCAGCCGGTTCGCCCTAATTCCCTGGGACGCTGTGGAGACCCTTGCCCCCAAGCAGGTGCGCCTGCGGGCCGCCCGCCGGTTCCTGCACCCCCGACCGTTGCAGCCCGAGGAGATGCTGCTGGCAGACATCCTGGACTCGCAGGTGGTGGACACGGACGGCCTTAAGGTGGTCCGTGTGAACGACCTGCAGTTGACGCGGGTCAACCATGAGGTGCGGCTGGTGGCGGCGGACGTGGGAACGCTTGGGCTGCTGCGCCGGCTCAGCCTGGACGGTGTGGTGCAGCGGGTAGTCCGGCTGGTCGGCCGAATGCTCCCGGACAGGGTCATCCCTTGGAAGATGGTGGCGACGTTCAGCGGCCCCCTCACACCGGTCAGGCTGAGCATCTCGCGGGAGCGGCTTCGTGAGATCCACCCCGCCGACCTGGGCCAGCTGATGGAAGATCTCGATCGCGACGAACGGGTCGAGGTGATGACCGCCCTGGGGCAGGAGGCAGCGGCCGAGGCGCTGGCCGAAGCCCAACCCGAGGTCCAGACCGACGTCATTAAGAGCCTGCCCAGCGATTTCGCGGCTGACATCCTGGAAGAGATGGCCCCGGACGACGCCACCGATGTCCTGACGGACCTCCCGCCCGACCGTGCGGAAGAGCTCATCAACCTCATGGAGGTCGAAGAGGCCAAGGAGGTCAGGGAACTCCTCAAATATCCCGAGGGGACGGCCGGCAGCGTGATGACGACGGAGTTTATCGCGCTCCCCGAGGGCCTGACCGTCGAGCAGGCGCTGCAGCGACTGCGGCAGATCGCGCCTACCGCCGAGCACATCTTCTACTTCTATGTCGAGGATGCGTCCCATCGTGTCGCGGGGGTGCTGCCACTCCGGGGCTTGATCAGCGCCCAGCCGACGCAGCGGCTCTCCGAGATCATGACGCGCGACGTCATCACCCTCTCCGCCGAGGACAACCTGGAAACCGTGGCCGCCGCCCTCACCAAGTACGACCTGCTTGCCTTGCCGGTGGTGGATGCGGACGGCCGGCTGATCGGGGTGGTCACCGTCGACGATGTCATGGACGTTGTCCTGCGGAAGGGGCGGCGCCGCGTGCCCCCCCGGTTCCGGCGCCGGGCGAAACCGAAGGCAGCGAGGCAACTCAGCGGCAACGCATGACGCCACGCCGGTAGCCTGCATGAATCGAACCAAACTCTGGGTGAAGCACCGCTGGCGCCGGTTGGCCATCTTCCTGGCGGTGATGGGGCCTGGGATCATCACCGGCAACGTGGACAACGACGCCAACGGGATCGCCACCTACTCTGTCGCGGGTGCGCACTACGGGTACAGGCTCCTGTGGACGCTTGTCGTCTCCACGCTCGCCCTGGCGCTGGTCCAGGAGATGGTCGCCCGCATGGGCGCGGTCACCGGCAAAGGGTTGGCCGATCTCATCCGGGAACGCTTCCGCGCCCGTCTCAGCATGCTGGTGATGATCGTGCTGGTCATCGCCAATTGGGCCAATACCATCGGCGACTTTGCCGGCGTCGCGGGCGCGATGGAAATCTTCGGCGTGAACCGCTACCTCGCTGTGCCCATTGCCGCGCTGCTTGTGTGGATGCTCGTCGTGCGCGGGAACTACCGCCTCGTGGAGCGGGTCTTCCTCGGGGCGACCTTCATCTACGTGACCTACGTCGTATCGGCGGTGCTGGCCCGTCCGGCCTGGCCGGAGGTGGTCCGGGCGCTGGCGGCGCCGACGTTTCAGTACGATCGGCCCTACCTGGCGCTGGTCATCGGGTTGATCGGTACGACGATCGCGCCGTGGATGCAATTCTACCAGCAGGCCGCGGTGGTCGACAAAGGCATCGGGGTGAAGGATTACCACTACGCTCGGCTGGACACGTTTCTGGGTGTCATCTCGCTCAACGTCGTGGCGTTCTTCATTGTCGTGGCCTGCGGCGCGACCCTCTACGTCCACGGGACGCAGGTTGGCGACGCGGCCGACGCCGCGGTGGCCCTGGCTCCGCTGGCCGGCCGCTACGCTGCCGGCCTGTTCGCGGTCGGGCTGCTCAACGCCGGGTTGTTCTCCGTGGCCATCATCCCGCTGTTGACGGCGTACGCCGTCTGCGAGGCCTTTGGGTGGGAGGCCGGGCTGGATCGGACCCCCCGCGAAGCCCCTGTGTTCGTCGGCCTGTACACCGGGCTCATCGTCGCGTCTGCGGCGGTGATACTCATCCCCGGCATTCCTTTGATCCCGGTGATGGTGCTCTCACAGATCCTCAACGGGATCCTCTTGCCCTTCGTGCTTCTGTTCCTCATCCTCCTGACGAGCGACCAGGAGGTCATGGGGGCATACAGGAACTCGCCGGCTTTCACCGCGCTGTCATGGGTGTTTGTCGTGGCCATGATTGGCCTCAGCCTGCTGCTTCTTCTAGTCAGCGTCGGATTAGTCTGAC
>JBIOXT010000142.1:0-3255 GCA_044869795.1 bacterium
GGGTCTTCCGGCATCGGAGCGGGCGGGGCCTGAGAGCCGGCACCCTCCTTATGGCGCCGCCTCTAAGACGGGCCGGCGGCCGAGACGCCACCATGCCGCCAGCGACAACGGGATCAGCGCCGCGGCCGCGCCGACCAGTCCCATCACGCCGTAGCCTACGGCCGCGAAGACGATCCCGCTGCCCAGACTCCCCGCCGCCGACGTCAGACCCAGCAGCAGGTCGTTGAACCCCTGCGTCCGCGCCCGCTCGGCGGGCGAGAGCTGATCCGCCAGCAGCGACGACCCCGCGACGTAGCAGAAATTCCATCCCAATCCCAGCAGAAACAGCGCGACGGCCAGCGGGACCAGCTGCGGTGACAGCGGCGCCGTCAGGCAGGCCAGAATCAGCACCGACGCGCCGGCCATGATCACGGGCCCGCGGCCCCAGGCGTCGGCCAGCCGCCCGGAGATGATCGAAAACGCGTACATCCCGACGACGTGCGCGGAGATCACGAAGGAGATGCTGCCCAGCGGATGCTCGTGGTGGCGCATGTGCAGCGAGGTAATGACCATCAGCATCGCCATGGTCATCTGGCCGAAGATCATCGACGCGACGGCGACCTGCGCGGGACGCTCACGCAGAATCGCGAGGATGGGCCGCGCCGGACCGCCCACGGTCGCCGTCCCCGGCTGAGCCTGCGCAATCGCGCGGCTCAGATCCCTGGGTTCGGGACGCAGCCACAGAAATATCACCGCGGCAACCAGCGCGAACAGCGCGGCCCCCGCCGCGATGGGACCGATGAACTCATTGACGCCGGCGGCCGCCGCGGCGGCCGCCATCGGTCCGGCGATGACAGGACCGAGTACCGCCCCCACCGTCCCGCCGAGCACCACGCTGGAGATGGCGCGGGCGCGCTGATCGGGCGCATGGACTTCGGCCGCGACAAATCGGGACAGCGCCAGCGCCGCGGTCGCGACGCCCACCAGCAGCGCGCCGATGAGCAGGAGGGGGAACGACGCTGCGGCCACCGCAAACGCGGACGCGGTCATTCCGGCGCTGCCCGTCACCCCGCCCAGGACCAGCGCTCCGCGGCGGCCGAGCCGATCCATCACGTATCCCCACCCAAACGCGGACGCCGCCTGCCCAAGGAGGGACAGCGTCGCCGGCAACCCGGCGAGCGCCTCGGTGCCGCTGAGCTGCGCGCCGAGGATCGTGAGAATCGGAAAGACCGTGATCGTCGCGGCCGCTCCGAGGCTCTGCGCGCCGAACAGCGTGCGGGTGATGGTCCGGGCGGCGGCGGCGTAGGACGTGGCCATCACGGCAGGAATGCGCCGGGTGCAAGCGGATACCTAACACCAGACGAGGGAGGTGCTGCTGTGGATTGGTACATGGTCATCCTGCGTATTCTCCACATCGCGGGCGGCGTCTTCTGGGCCGGCGCAACACTTTTCATTGTCTCCTTCCTGTTTCCAGCTGTCCAGGCAGCCGGCCCTGAGGGGGGCAAGGTCATGCAGCGTCTGACGCAGGGTCCCTACTCGAGGGCCACGGCAGGCGCGGCGGCGGTCACCATCTTGTCCGGCCTGCTGCTCTACTTGCGCGATTCGGCGGGCCTGCGTGCGGAGTGGATCGGCAGTGCGTTCGGGCTCACGATCACGATCGGTGCGCTGGCGGCGATCATTACCTACGCGTGGGGCCTCCTGGCCACTAAACCTGCCGCCGACCGCCTGGGGGAATTGTCAAAGGCCGCGGTCGCGGGCGGTGCGCCGTCACCCGCGCAGGCCGCGGAGATCCAGCGGCTGCAGGCCAAGCTCGCGTCCAGCGCGCGTCTGGCCGCCTACCTTCTGGGAGTTGCCGTCCTAGCGATGGCCGCGGCGCGCTACCTGTAAGGCTCTACCAGTCTACCCAGTCACCCGGTCGACCCCGTCCAACCCCGATTGCGCCTGAAACTTGGGAAGACCGGGGAGACCGGGAAGACGCCGTCTAATCTAATCCCTCCTGCAGGATTTCCAGTGTGGCTTCGAGGGTCTTGATCCGCAGTTTGCGGTCGCTGATCAGCCCTTCCTTGTTCGGGGCGGCCGCGAACGCCTCCATGATGGTCAAATCGTCCAGGTTGCCGGGCGCTGGAGACAGATGACCGGTCATCAGGCCCACATCGCGCTGGTAGCGGGTGATCGTCTGCTTCAGATGGCCGATGGCGCGGCGCGGCCGGCTCGGTCCGGGCCAGGGGATGACGGTGGGGCGGACGTCCGGCCGGCGTTTGACCATCCGGACCGTCGTTCCGTCCGCGTCGCTCGTGCACTCTAAGACATCGACAAGACTGCGCATCAACAGCATGCCCCGTCCCGTCTGCCCACCGGGCCGGTACGGACGCTCGAGGACCGCGGTGTCGAAGCCGCCGCCGTCATCTTCCACTTCAACCACGATCTCGTCGCCGGCCAACTGACACCGGACGGACAGCAGGCCGGCGCCGGAGTGCACGACCGCGTTCGTCATCGCCTCCGACACCGCTACGGCAAGGTCGGCATACTCCGCCCCGCCGAACCCCGCGCGCAGGGCAGCCGCGCGCAGCACGTCCCGCGCCGTGCCCACCGACGTCGGCATGACGGGCAGCATCAGCTCGATCAGCGCCGTGCCATGGTTCCAGGGCGGGCGGTCGAGGGGATCCATCGCACGCTTCCCCGCGCGTCAGACCCGAATCACGACGGGGCGGGAACGGCCGCGGCGCTGCGAATGGCGGCAAGCGCCCGCTCGATGTCCTGAGAGGAGACATGCCGGTGCGTGACCATCCGGACGGTATCCGGGCCGGTGCCGAGGGCCAGCACGCCCTCGCGCCGCAATGCCGCAACGAATTCCGACACCGGCAGCGGCGGAGCGACGCCGAAGTAGACGATGTTGGTCCGCACGAGCTCCGGGCGGATGATGAGACCGGGGACCTCCGCGATGCCTCCCGCAAGGCGCCGGGCATTGGTGTGGTCCTCGGCCAGGCGATCCACCATCGTCTGCAGCGCGACAACGCCGGCCGCGGCGATCACGCCGGCCTGCCGCATCCCTCCGCCCACCATCTTGCGAAACCGCACCGCGCGCGCGATGAAGTCCCGGCTCCCCAGCAAGACGGATCCCACCGGCGCCGACAGTCCCTTCGACACGCAGAACATGACCGAGTCGGCATGCCGCACCAGGGAGGGCGCCGGCACGCCCAAGGCGACGGCCGCGTTGAAGATGCGCGCGCCGTCGACGTGCACGGAGAGCCGGAGGTCGTGGGCCGCCAGGCAGGC
>JBIOXT010000143.1:0-3549 GCA_044869795.1 bacterium
CGGCCTGCCGGTCGGCGGCGACCTCGAGTACGCCGACGAGGTCACGCTGGCCAAGGCACTGGAGGGCCGGAGGGAGATGTGACCCCTCACCCGCGGGGGCTCCTTGCTGGGCGCGGACGGCTCACGTATACTGAACAAACGGTGAGACACGACATGGATTTCGTCAGCCCAACGGTGGGAAAACTAACGTTCGCGCAGATGTTTGGCGCGCTGACCGACTACATGGATGAGGAGCCCGACCAGCAGTACCACCTGATCATCGGCACCGACTCACTGCTCAGCGACCAGACCTGCTTCGTGACCGCGATCATCGTGCACCGCGTCGGCCACGGCGGACGATACTTCTACCGCAAGATGGTCAACAGGAAGATGGACAGCCTGCGGCAGCGGATCCTGTTCGAGACGTCTCTGAGCCTGGAAACGGCAGGATTGCTGAGCGCGGAACTCGCCCGCAACGGCCACTCTGAGCTCCCGGTCGAGATCCACCTCGACGTGGGCCCCAACGGCGATACCAAGCGCATCGTCCGCGAGGTGATCGGCATGGTCAACGGCTCAGGCTATACGGCCGTTACCAAGCCCGATGCCTACGGGGCATCGAAGGTAGCGGACAAACACTCCAAGTAGTCAGCGTCTTTCGGGTTCCCAGCCCCACACCGGCAAGATGTCCACCGGCGAATAGTCATCCGTCAGCAAGGGCATGTCTGCGGTCGGCACCACCTTGTCGTAGTAGTCCTCGAGGAACCGCTCCAGCAGCGCCCCTGGGATCTTCTTCTGCGTCCGCAGGGTGGCAAACAGGTCGACCAGCTGCTTCCGCGTCAGACCCGGCTTCCCCGTCGCGAACAAGATGATCGTGCGGACCGCATCCTCCTCGCGGCCGATGCTGTATGAGACCGGGAAGAGGTACAGGCCGGTGAACTCGCTGGCATAGGTCTTGTAGATCGACCGGAACAACTTGCTGTTGGGCCCACCCAGAAATCCGACGATGTTGGCGGCCATGATCCCGCCTGGGTTCAGCTTGGCCTTGGCCTGCTCGAAGAACTCCTCGGTGACCAGGTGGAACGGCACGCCCTCGGCAAAGTACGCATCCATCACGATCAGGTCGTACTTGTCGGCCGTTTTGACGATGTACCGGCGGCCGTCCTCGACCAAGATCCGATGCCGGGCATCCTCGGTGACGAGGAAGTATTTCTTCGCCAGGTCCACCACGACCGGATCGAGCTCGACGGAATCGACGGTCACCTGCGGGAACTCCTTCAGCACCCGCTTGGAAATCGATCCGGAACCGAGACCCACCACGAGCACGCGTTTGATGTCGGGTTTGAACAGCCAGGCCAGCAGGAAGTAGTCCGGGTATCGCAGCGGGCTGGTGTAGGGATCCTTCAACAGCATCCCGCCCTGCAGGGAGCGGTCGAAGCGCAGATAGCGCCAGGTCGCATCCTCATAGATGCGGATCCGGTGGTAGACGGTGTCCTTCTCAAACAGCAGCCGCAGCTCGCCCTGCGCCAGTGCGGGTACCGCGAGCAGGACGAGCAGCAGCGCCGCCGTGGTGGCCACCGGGCGCAGGACCCGCGCGCGCACAGCCTTCATTGCGAGCAGACCCGCAAACACGATCAGGGAGCCTCCCAGCGTGTAGAGGATGGCGCGCACACCCATGGCCGGAATGAGGACGAAGGCCGTGAGGAGCGTGCCGGCGATGCTGCCGGCGGTCGAGATCGCGTACAGCAGCCCGGCCGTGTTCCCGACCGTGGCCAGATCGGTCGCGGCCAGTTTGATCGCAAACGGCGAGGTCGCGCCCATCAGGAGACTGGGCAGCACGAACAGCACGATCGACGCCAGCAGCGGTGTCATCCGCGGCCCGAGATCCCACGCCGAGAACGCCTCGAGGACCGGGCGCGAGATCACCGGAAGCACCAGCACCAGCAGACCGGCCACACTGATCGTGACCGCCAGGACGCCTGCCCGCGGCCAGCGATCCGCCGCGCGCCCACCGAGGTAGTAGCCCAGACTCAGGGCGGCGAGAAAGATGCTGATCAGGCTCCCCCAGACGTAGACCGAGCTGCCAAAGTACGGCGCCAGCACACGGCTGCCGACAATCTCGAGTCCCATCAGCACCGCACCCGAACCGAAGACGACGAGCCTCAGAACCATATCAGCCGATAACCTCCACGCCGTTCATGTACGGGACCAGCGCATCGGGCACCCGCACCGTCCCGTCCGCCTGCTGGTAGTTCTCCAGCACGGCGACCAGGGCCCGGCTCGTCGCGATCGCCGTCCCATTGAGCGTGTGCACGTACTCCGTGCCTTTCCCCCGGCGGACCCGGATATTGAGGCGCCGGGCCTGAAAGTCGGTGCAGTTGCTGCACGACTGGGTCTCGCCGTAGGCATCGCGTCCCGGCATCCACGTCTCGAGGTCATAGGTCTTCGCGGACGGGGTGCTGGTATCGCCGCCGCAGATCGCGACGACGCGGTGCGGCAGCCCCAGGCGCTGCAGGATCTGCTCCTCCCGGGCGACCAGGTATTCGTGCTCGTCCCACGATGCCTCGGGGACGGTGAACGAGAACATCTCCAGCTTGTCGAACTGGTGGACGCGGTAGAGTCCCCGCACGTCCCTGCCGTAGCTGCCCGCCTCCCGGCGGAAGTTCCACGACAGGCCCGCCAGCCGCAGCGGCAGCTGTCCTTCCTCGAAGGTCTCGTCGCTGTACATCCCGGCCACGCTCTGCTCGGATGTGCCGATCAGGGCGAGGTGCTCCCCCTCCAGACGGTACACCTGCTGCAGGTCGAGGTCCGCGCCTCCCCAGGCGCCGGTGATGATCTCCGGGCGGACCGCGAACGGCGTGATCAGCGGGGTGAAGCCCTCCGCGGCGAGCACATCGAGCCCAAAGCGCATCAGCGCCTGTTCCAGCCACACCCCCGCGCCGCGCAGGAAATAGAATCGGGCACCGGCGACCTTCGCCCCGCGCTCCATGTCGATGATGCCCAAGCGCGTCCCGAGTTCGAGGTGATCGACAGGCTGAAAGTCGAACCGCGGCGGCTCGCCCCAGTAACGCAGCGGCACGTTCTCGCGCTCGTCCGTCCCCGGGGGGACGCTTTCGTGCGGAAGATTCGGGAGGTTGAGCAGCGCGCGGGTCAGTTCGCTTTCCACTTCCTTCAGGGTGGGCTCCAGCGATTTCAGCTGCGCCGCGACCTCGCGCATCTCGCCGATGCGCTTCTCCTTGGCCGCACCCTGCAATGCTGCGATTTCTCCGGAGGCCCGGTTCTGAACGGCCCGCAGGCGCTCGACGTCCTGGAGGATCCCGCGCCGGCGGCGGTCGATCTCCAGCACGAGGTCGACCAGGCCCGGATCGCGCTGCTTCTTGCGCAGCCCGGCTTTCACCACCTCTGGATTGTCCCGGATCAGCTTCAGATCCAGCATACGGCCCTACACATCGAGGATGACCCTGGCGCGCCACTCGGCGTTCTTGCGGACGGACAGCTGATGGTACGTCGCGGCTTTGATGTCGAGGTGGAAGCGGTGGCGAGCCGGGTCGACCGGCTCCCCGCCGACCTGGG
>JBIOXT010000144.1:0-7307 GCA_044869795.1 bacterium
GGCAGAAAACGCACAGCCGTTCAAAGCTGACCCGCAGTGGGAACGAGGGAACAAGGGAACAAGGAAGATCGGTTAGACTGTGAAGGGTCTGATCGTCAGGAGGGATTGTCTTGGACTGGCGAGCGTACTACGACAAGGCGCTTCCGTATGCGCAATTCCTCGATCAGTATGGCACCGACGAGCACCGGCGGCGGTGGCAGGCCGTGTATAACAGCGTGCGCGTGCCCGCAGTGCAGCGCGAAATGCTCGCCGGGTTTCCGCGGCAGATGAAACTGCTGTGCCTGGCCGGCACGTGGTGCGGCGACTGCGTCAGAGAATGTCCGATTGTCCAGCGGATCGCCGAGGAGTCTCCCGTCATCGAGCTGCGCTTTTTGGACCGCGACGAGAATCCCGAATTGCGTGACGCGCTGGCGATCAACAACGGCCACCGCGTTCCCGTGGTCGTGTTCCTCAGCGAAGACTACGCCGAGTGCGCCCGCTACGGGGAGCGAACTTTGGCGACCTACCGGAAGATGGCGGCCGAGCGCCTGGGGCCGGCGTGTCCGACCGGCATTATCCCGCCGGGTGACGACTACATGGATGCGATCGCCGCGGACTGGCTGCGTGAGATCGAACGCGTGCAGTTGATGCTGCGGCTTTCGCCTAGATTACGGGCGATCCATGAAGATTGACGCCCTGGGAAGGGTCCCAGTAATCATGTCCGCGGTCTGACGGACCAGATCCAGGTCGCGAAGATCACGTTGAGCAGGATCGGAATACCCGCGGTCCTCGTCGTGTACAGTCCCGCCAGCCATCCCCACGTCACCCACACAATTCCCACGATAAGACCCGCCACGACGTACACGGCCAAGCCACCGTACTTGTCCGCCTTCCTGGCGATGCCCCATTCCAGAATTGCAGATGACACCAGCGCAAGAGAAAGCGCGAGTGCGACTCCCCGGTCTTTCACCTCATATGCCAACACTACCCTCGCTGCCGTCGGGGAGAGAACTACAAGACCAACCACGAGGCTGTAAAACGCGTCTAAGAGCAGCGCCGTTCGGAGCTTAGCCAACTCGCACCACTCATCTTTCGTATTGCGTTCGGAGTCCGTGACTTCTGGTAGCCCCAGCGGGATTCGAACCCGCGTCTTGGCCTTGAGAGGGCCATGTCCTGGACCGGGCTAGACGATGGGGCCGCGGCCATCACATTATACCGGCGCCAGGTCGTGAGGCAAAGCGATGGCCCCACCGTTGGCGGGCAGTCGCAGGCCGTGACGAGCGGGATGTCCGCAGCCAGGGACCGGGAGAACGGAGATTATCGCTTGGTTGCTTCCTCGATGTGCTGCCGCTCGACGGCCTTACTGAGTTTGAGCAGCGCCGCGTTCAGGGTCTGACGCGCCTGCTCTCGGTCTCGGAGACTGTCGACGGGGATGGTCGCCTCGTGGTGCAGGGTCCCGCGCACGAACTGGACGCGGAGCTGACCCGGCTCGGACTCGGACAACTCGCCCACCGCGATGTCGTCACGGCCGAGCCCGCCGAGATGCTCGTCAAGCAGCTTCCGATAGTTTGCGAGCTCGTTTTCCTTCATGATGCCTCCCCCCTTCCACGTGGTCCTTTTTCCCCGTCGGGGTAGGCTCGAACCTGCAACAGGAAGTGCTCGCGCAGCAGGGAAGCATCTGGAACACCATCCTGCGGGCGTATCCGGGAGCTGCTGTATGGTCGTAGGGTATGCTGCCGACCTTGCGTACGTCCTCACCGCAATCTGGGAGTCCTTTCCCCCGCGGTCTGTGCTGCGCTGGTGGGCGCGGCGGCGCTACCGGGGACTTGCGACACAGTATCACCGGCACATTGCGTCGCACGACGTCTACGGAGCTCCATTGGACGCCGCGCTGGCCTTGATCCGCCTCGCGCCCGCGCGGATTTTGGACGTCAGCACCGGCACCGGCTTCGCCGCCACCCGCGTGAAAGAGCTCTTCCCATCTGCGACCGTTGTGGGATGTGATCTCTCCACCGACATGCTGCAGCAGGCGCAGCGGCGGGGCAGCACCGCGGCATTGGTGCAGTGCGACAGCGTCCAGCTGCCGTTTTGCACCGGTGCGTTCGATCTCGTCATCGTGCAGAACGCGCCGCCGCCGGTGCGTGAACTGGTGCGGGTGGTCGGGCTGAACGGCACGGTCGTGCTAGGATTTTCAAGCGGCGCGGGGCTCCCAGCATGGGCTCTCACCCGCCTGTCGGACAAACTCCGGGAGGCAGGCTGCGCCGCGGTGGTGTGGGACCAGGCCGGCGACGGCCTGTACGTGCTGGCCCGAAAGCATCTGGAGGCGGCAGCGTGAAGGTTTCGGTCATCATTCCGGCGCTCGACGAAGCGCGGACCGTGGGGACGGTCGTCGCGGCGGCGAAAGAGACGCCGGCGGTAAGTGAGGTCATCGTCGTCTCCGACGGATCGCGAGACGACACCGCCGAGATGGCCCGCCGCGCGGGCGCCGATCTGGTCATCGAGCTGTCGAAGACGGTCGGCAAGGGCGGCGCCGTAATGGCCGGAGTCGATTTGGCTCAAGGCGAAGCGATTGTCTTTCTCGACGCCGACCTGATCGGGCTGGAGCCGGGCCACATCGAGATGCTGCTGCGGCCGATCCTGCAGCGGGAAGCCGACATGGTCGTCGGCCTGCTGGGCGAAGACCTGCTGCAGACGATGGCGCCGTACCTCGCGGGACAGCGCGCTCTGTCACGGGCCCAGCTGCTGCGCGCTCCCGACCTACGGCACCGCGGGTTTGCCCTCGAGCACACACTGTCGCGGGCGGCACGCCGCCAGAAGTGGCGGGTGCGATCGGTGCACCTCGACGGCGTGTCCCACCGATCCAAACAGAAGAAGTACGGGCTCGTCCGCGGCTACCGCTTCAAGCTGCAGGCGACGCGGGACCACATCGTGAGCCGCAAGACGCGATCGCGCCGGCTGTTCGGATGGCGGGGCGGCGCAACGGGGCTGGTGATCTTTCTCATGGCATACGGACTCGCCGGGCTGTTCATCCCCAATACCTTCGCCGGCCACATGGGCACGATGCCCCACCCCACGTCCGCCGATCGCATCCTGCTGGTGGTGGCGCACAACGACGACGAACTGATCGCCGCCGGCGGGTTTCTCAGCGGCGCCGTTGCCGCCGGCAGTACCGTCCGCGTGGTCATCGTGACCAACGGGGACGGCAACAAGTTTTCAGCCGCGGTGCTCGGCCGGAGGGTCCGCCCCGGCCCGCGCGAGTTCATCCACGAAGGAGAGGTGCGGCAGCTGGAATCCACCGCGGCACTCGAACGGCTTGGACTCCCCCGCGGCCAGGCCGTCTTCCTGGGATTTCCCGATCGCGGCCTCAGCGAACTCCTGGAGTCGCATTGGCCAAGTTCGAACCCGTACACCTCGCCGTTCACCCACGCGTCCAGCCCGCCCTACGAGGGAGTCTACCGACGGGGCGTCTCGTACGCGGGCGAAGATCTACAGCAGCTGATGACCGGCATCGTGGAGACAACGCGGCCGACGATGGTGCTGTTTCACTCGGACCTCGACGAACACGCCGACCACCAGGCCGTCAATGCGTTCATGACCATGGTGCTGGACGATCTCGCCCAGCGTTCTCCGTCCATTCGTCCGCGCCGTTTCACGTTCGTGATCCACGCCACCGACTACCCCCGGCCGCTGCGCTTCTCCCCCCGCAGCACGCTCGTTCCACCGCGGCTCCGCGTCGAGGTACGGTGGTTGACGCTGGATCTGACCCGTGCCCAGATCAATGCGAAGGCCGAGGCGATGCACGCCTATCGCAGCCAGTATCAGAGCCCGTACCTGCGCCTGCTGCTGAACAGTTTCATCCGCCGCAACGAACTCTTCATTGAAGAATCCGAGTCGGCCATCCGCTGACACCGCACACGCCCGGGGGATCCTGCAGATCGCCCTGGCCGCGGCGCTGTGGGGGAGTCTGGGCGTGGCCGGCCGGTTCGCCTTTGCGGCGGGGCTGACCCCGCTCGCCGTCGGCTTCTATCGGGCCGCGATCGCCTTCGTCATCGTCGCGGCCGCGACCGCGCTGGTGGACCGGCAGCGGCTGCGGATCCGGCGTGCCGATCTGCTGCTGTTCGGGTTGTTCGGACTCGTCGGCATCGCCGTCTTCTTCTACGTGTACCTCTATGCGATCAGCAAGACGACGGTCGCCACGGCGGCCATCCTGCTGTACACGGCGCCGGCCTGGGTCCTCCTGCTCTCGCGGCTGGTCTTCGGCGAACCGCTCACCCCGCCTAAGCTCGCGGCGGTGGCGCTGGCGTTTGCCGGCTGTGTGCTCGTCGTGCGCGGCTACGATCTCCCCTCGCTGCGCGTGAACCTGCCGGGGGTCCTCGCGGGTCTGGCGGCGGGGTTCACCTACGCGCTGTACAGCATCTTCGGCAAAAGCGCGCTGCGGCGCTATCCACCACAGACGACGCTGACCTACGCGTTAGGATTTGGGACCGTGTTCCTCGGGGTCTTGGTCTATGCGACACAGCAGACGGGCATCGGGGCGCTCCGCGCGGGCTGGCCGATGATCCTCTACCTGGGAGTGGTCATCACGCTGCTGGCGCAGTTCCTCTACCTCAGCGGTCTGCGTCAGGTGGAGGCCGGACGGGCCAGCCTGATCGCCACGCTGGAGCCTGTGATTGCCGCGATCCTCGGCTACGCGGTGCTGCGGGAACGATTGGATCCGCTACAGGTGATGGGCGGGCTCGCGGTGCTCAGCGGGGTCGTTCTGGTGCGGCGACTGCCCGTGCCACCCTCCGAATTGCCACCAGCAGAATAGCCGTACCCAGCGTCAGCACGATCGCCGTCGCGACAAACGGCGCCCGTTCGCTGACCACATCCCACAGCACGCCGCCCAACAGCGGACCCAGCACCAGGCCGATCCCCTCGGCGGTCTGTGCCGCTCCCATCGCCAAACCGACCCGGCCCGGCGGGGCGAGCTCGCTGACCAGCGCGTGCCAGGCCGGTGAGGACAGCGCGTAGCCGGCGCCAACGAGGATGGCCGCGACACCGAGCAGATCGAGCCGCGCCGTCAGCGGGAGCAGCCACATCCCCGCCGTGGCGGCCACCATGCCGATGACGACCGCCGGGACCTTCCCCCACCGGTCGGCGATGCGCCCCGCCGGGACCGACGCCACGGCCACGGCGAGCACGGCGGCAAGGAACAGGGTGCCGATGAGCTGTTCGGGAAAACCGAGCACACGCTTCGCGTAGATCACCAGGATCGGCGCCAGCACGCCGATCCCGAACATCTGCACAAACGCCACAACCAGCATCGCCATGAGCGTCGGCGAGATCCGCGCGCTGTTGATGATGTCGCTGAAGTGCGGATCGGGCCCGACCACGTGGTAGCCCACGAGCGTATCCGCGGACAGGGACTGGTGGCGGACCGCATCGATGCCACGCAGGAGCACCGCCGCCAGCACCGCGGCTAGGGCCAGGATCGCACTGGCGGTGTAAAAACCGGCGTGGTAGGACCCGGTGAACCCGACCACCAGCAATCCCAGCGATGGCCCCAGCGCGAGGCCGACGAGGAAGAACGAATTGAGCGTGCCCATCGCCGTGGCGCGCTGACCCACCGGCGAAGTGTCGGCGACCGCCGCGGCCGAGGCCGGCCACAAGGCCGAGGATCCCGAACCGTCCACAAGACGCAGCGGGACAAACAGCGCAGGGATGCGCAGCACCGACATGATCATCGGCGCGATGCTGGCCAGGAGCAGTCCGATGATGATCAGCGGCCGGCGGCCCACGCGGTCGGCCACCGATCCCCAGACCGTCTTCGCCAGCGTCTCGACGAGCGCGAACGTGGCCACGACTACACCGACGAGTTTGACGCTCGCTCCCAGCCGCTCAGTCAGATGGAGCGGCAGCAGGGGGATGACCGTGGCAAAGCCGAGTTCGGCGAGTCCCAGCACCAGCGAGATGCGAAGAATCATGCCGCGCATCGAAGGCAGGGCCGGCGGCGCGGGTCTCAGCGTCACCGGCTCATCGTCCGCGCCACCGCGGCATCGTGGGCGGCGGACTCCCCGGCGTCGGGCAGGGGCGCCAGCATGACGTCGCCGTAACGCGAGCGCAGCGCGGCCTGGATCAGGTGATCGGTCAGCGCAGGGTTCTTGGGCAGCAGCGGACCGTGCAGGTACGTGCCGACGACGTACCGGTCCACGGCGCCTTCCGTCCGGTCCTTGCCGTCATTGCCGTACCCGGCTACAACCCGACCTAACGGCCGCACACCGCGGCCCAACCGGGTGCGGCCGCCATGGTTTTCGAATCCCACGAGCGTCACGCCCCCAAGGAGATCTGATCGGATCACGATGTTGCCAATCAGACGCGGGGCCGCCGGCCCCGGATGCTCGGTGACGAGGTCCAGCAGGCCGAGTCCGACCAGATCGTCGCCTTCCGCAGGCCGGTAATAGTGGCCGAGCAGCTGATATCCTCCGCAGACCGCTAGGACCACAGCGTCCCGGGCGGCGGCGTCGCGAAGCGCATCACCTTTCGAGGTCTGCAGGTCGTCTGCGGCGAGGCGCTGCTGCCGGTCTTCCCCGCCGCCGAGGAAGTAGAGGTCATGCTGACCGGGTGGGACGGCCTCACGCAGGCCGCGCTCGTCGATGCGCACGTCAATGCCACGCCATCGGGCCCGGGCCGCGAGCGCGATCAGGTTTCCGCGGTCGCCGTACAGGTTCAACAAATCAGGGTAGAGGTGGCAGATCCGGAGTTCCATCGCGGTCAGTACAGTCGATAGAAAACATAGAAGAGCACCGTCAACATCGCATCCAACGATGCGAGCACCCAGTTACCTTTGACGCCCCACCGATACCCATATGGCGTTACAGTCGATTTGCGCAGCGCAAGGAAGAGATGGTCAACCATCCCTCCAAAGAAGAGGCCTGACAAGAACAGAGATACGTTGGACCAGCCCATGGTCATCACGGTGTGTGGCCCCTCAGGCCACCGGTGCTGAGGTGCATGATGGCAAAGAGCAGGGCCGTGGTGATGGCGATGACCCCGAAGACGTACACCCAGCGTGAAGTGCCGGTGGTCGATCCATTGTCGGACCGTTGACCGGCGCGTCCGGGGTGGGTTCGGCCGCGATGTCGAATGATTTCGGCGGTCGCGACGAACACGATGCCCCAGGCAAAGGCCACCAGCGCCCAGATTAAGTCGAGACTCGACACGACATCCGGAAACACGATCGAGGCGAGCCCGAGGAGGACCGGGAGGAGGCCGGCGACCCAGGCCGTGAGCCGCCAGCCATCGGGCCGCAGGCTCGCCAAGAGCCCCGCCCCGATGACGGTGATGCT
>JBIOXT010000145.1:0-4421 GCA_044869795.1 bacterium
CGACAGGGCTGGACGATCAGGAGTTCATCGTGGCCTACGACACCGACGACCTCGCCGCGTTTCAGGACCTGGTCATCGCGCTGCGGGAAACAGAAGCCCGGCGGTTCACGCTCGGTGATCAGCCGATCCTCACGGCGGTCCATCGACCGCTGGAAGACATCCTGAGGTTGCTGGGGTGAACGATCGGTTTCTCAGAGCCTGCCGGCGGGAGCCCGTCGATGCCACGCCGGTGTGGTTCATGCGCCAGGCTGGTCGGTCGCAGCCGGAGTACCAGGCGCTCCGACAGCACTACACGCTGCTGGAGATCTGCAGGCGCCCGGAGCTGTGCGCCGAGGTCACGCTCAGCCCGCTGCACGACCTTGGCGTCGACGCCGCGGTGATGTTTGCCGACATCACGCTGCCCTTGAAAAGCATGGGCGTGGCCTTCGAACTGGCCGACGGCGGGCCCCGGATCGATCAGCAGATCCGCGGCCCCGAAGACGTTGCCGCCCTGCGGCGGTTTGAGATCGACGAACTCACCGGCGGCGTGTTGGAGGCGATCCGCCTTGTCCGCGCGGCATCACCGGTGCCGGTGATCGGGTTTTCTGCCGCGCCGTTCACCCTGGCCAGCTACCTCGTCGAGGGTGGGCCGTCGCGCGACTACGTCGCGACCAGGCGGATGATGTTCGTGCAGCCGCAGACCTGGGCGGCACTCATGGAGTGGATGACCGACATGGCGATCCGCTACCTGCGCGCGCAGATCGACGCGGGGATCCATGCGGCCCAGGTGTTTGACAGCTGGGTGGGGTGTCTGTCCCCCGAGGACTACCGGCGGTCCGTCGCTCCCTACAGCCGCCGTATCTTCGATGCGCTTGCGGCCGCGCATGTGCCTGCGATCCACTTCGGCACCGGGACCGCAGGTCTGCTCCGGGAGATGGCCGCTGCCGGCGGAGATGTGATCGGTATCGACTGGCGGATCGAACTCGACCTCGCCTGGAGCCGGATCGGAGCGACGCGAGGCATTCAGGGCAACCTGGATCCCGCCGCGTTGCTCGCCCCGGAAGATGCGCTCCGTCGGAAGGCCGGCGCGATTCTGCAGCAGGCCGCGGGTCGGCCCGGCCACATCTTCAACCTTGGCCACGGCGTTCTGCCCCAAACGGATCGGGCCCGGCTGCGCATGCTCGTGGACCTCGTGCATGCCGGCCGGCCGGCCCACGCCGGAGGACACGTATGAGCGGCCCGCTTGGCGTGTTGCTCATGGCGTACGGCAGTCCGGCTACCCTCGACGACGTCGAGGCCTACTACGCGCACATTCGGGGCGGGCGCGCGCCGTCGCCGGAGCAGGTGGAGGAACTGCGCGCGCGGTACCGCCGGATCGGCGGCCGCTCACCCCTGCTGGCCATCACGCAGGCCCAGGCTGCCGCAGTCGAGCGGGCGCTGCGGGCGCGAGGGCTGGCGGCGAGAACGTATGTCGGGATGAAGCACGCTCCGCCGTTTATTGCAGACGCGGTACCCGCGATGGCCGCAGACGGTGTGACCCGGGCCGTCGCCATCGCCCTGGCGCCGCAGTACTCCCGGATGAGCGTCGGTTCCTATCATGCCGTCGCGGCAGAGGCGGCGGCGGCGCACGACCTGACGCTACGGTGCATCGATTCCTGGCACGACCACGCGGGGTTGGTTGCCGCGATCGCCGCCCGGGTCGCACAGGCACGGCGGCGCTTTGCCACCGGGGCCGATCCCATCGTCATCTTCACGGCGCACAGCCTGCCCGCGCGGATCCGCTCGTGGAACGATCCGTATCCTGACCAACTCCTTGACACGAGTGGGCGCGTGGCGGCGGCGGCCGGTGTCGCGCAGTGGCGGTTCGCCTATCAGAGCGCGAGTCACACGGGCGAGCCATGGCTGGGTCCGGATCTGCTCGACATGCTCCGAAGTGTCCATGCGGCAGGATGGCGGGAGGTCGTCGTCTGCCCCGTGGGGTTTGTCGCAGATCATCTGGAAGTGCTGTACGACATCGACGTGGAAGGCCAGGAAGTGGCCAGTGCGTTGGGCCTGCGGTTGGAGCGGGCCCCGTCGTTGAACGATGGCCCGGACTTCGTGGCGGTCCTTACCGATCTTGCACAGATCTACGCCCCGCCGGACGAACGGGTGCGCGCTCGCTGACATGAGTTCTTATCGCGCGATTGTTCGCGCCGTTGTGGTCGTCCTGGCCATCATCGCTGCGGCTGTCGTGCTTCTTGCCGTCGGTATCCTGGGCGGGGTGGTCCCATACCCAGGGCGTTAGGAGGCGACACGGTGTGACGAACATTCAGGGCCTGCCGCTTCTGTCGGCAATGGTCATCGCGACCTTCGCCATCCTGGTCTTCCGCCGGTACGCGCGGCGAGGAGGCGCCTACCTCTTGGTATGGGGCATCGGGCTGACACTGTTTGCCATCGTGAGTGTGGCGGAAGTGTACTCCACGACCGGATGGCACCCGACGGTATTCCGCCTCTGGTACCTGTGCGGAGCAGTGTTGGCCGCCGCGTGGCTGGGGCAGGGGACGGTTCTGCTCCTAGCGAGGCGCAGCGCATCGGTGCGGGTTGTCACGATGGTGCTGCTCCTTGCCGGGACTGCGGGTGCCGCGTACATGGCCTTCGCTGTGCCGCTGGACGCGACACGGTTCTCGCCAGACGTCGCGCTCAGTGCCCAGTACCGGGAAATTCTTCCGTCCGGGGCCGCGCTCCGCCGGGTGACGCCGATCTTCAACATCTACGGCACCCTCACCCTGGTTGGCGGAGCCCTGTATTCTGCCTGGCTGCTCCTACGGAAGGAAATGGCACCCTCGCGCGTACTGGGAAATGTGCTCATAGCCGTAGGAGGGCTCTCCCTCGCCCTCGCCAGCACACTGGTCCGCCTTGGCTTCGGTGACTTCCTTTACGTGGCCGAACTGATCGCCGCCGTGAGCATGTTCTCTGGATTCCTCCTCGCGTCCGTCCGCGTGCAGGCCGCCGCGCGGCCTGCGATGGAGGCGGGGCGGTCATGAGCCGGGCGGGGGCTGCAGAGGTCCCACGGCAACGGTGGCTGGCGGTAGGATCGGCGAGCCACTTTCTGGGTGTCGATGCGACCACCCTGCGGCGCTGGGCCGACGCCGGACAGGTGCAGACGTTCCGCACACCCGGGGGCCACCGCCGCTTTGCCGCTGCTGATCTGTCAGAATTCGTGCGGCGGCGGCACAGCGGGTCGGCGCGCCTCACCGATGTGATCGGAACCGATGGGGCGGGATTGCTGCCCGCGGATTCGAGCCGCAGGATCAAGCGCCAGGCCTGGTACCGCGCGGTCGGCAGCGCTCAGGCGCAGGCGATCGGCTACAGCTGCCGCCGGCTGATGACGGCGCTGGCCGGGTTCCTCTCAGGGGGCAGCGCGGCCGCGCGGCGGAAGGGTGAAAGCGCCGCGCGCGCGCTGGGCGCGCAGATCGCCGAACTCGGGCTGACGGCCGCGGAGGCGACCGAAGCGTTCCTGTTCTTCCGTCGAGCCATTGCCCGGGCCGTATCGGGCCCGCTGCCGTTGAGCGCCGATCGAAAACTCCGATCCGTTCGCCGGGTCGACGAGTTCTTAGACCGGATCCACCTCGTGATGATGGGCGCCTACGGCCGCAGGACCGCGCGGGGAAGATCATAATAGGAGAAAGGCAGCCCCATGGGAGGATCCCGGATGGCCCTGAATGGACGGACGACCGCCTTCGCGCTGCTCATCGTCGCCGCCATCAGTCTGCTTGCGGTCCCCGCGCCGGCGCAGATCTCGCTGGAGGACGCGGTTGTCACCTCGTTTGAGATCACCGCGGAGATGCGGCCGGCTCCCTTTGCCGGGATCTGTGACGTCGCCAGTTGCCAGATCACCTCATTCGGATTCTTGAAGGGCCGCACGGTCGCCCAGATGCAGGTGACATCTCCGAATCCCGTCGCGACGCAGCGATGGCTCCTCGATGATGATCTCGACGTGAAGTCGGTGACCGGGCCGGGGGTAACCGCACGCCGCGATCGCTTCTACATCGTGCTCACCTTCAACCCGCCTCTTGTGCCGGGGAGCACGCACTCCCTCAGCTTCGAGTACGAGGGCAAGGTGGGGTTGGTGTGGGACGACCTCATCCTGGCCTGGGACGGGCTGCTCTATCCGGTCCTCACCAGTCCGTTCGGCGACATCTCCGGCAACCGGGCTCCGGTCCGGACGACGGTGACGATCCCGCAGGGATACCTGCTGGCATCGACCGGTACGATGAACCGGCGCGACGCCGGAGGGATGCAGGTCTATCAGTGGCAGAGTGAGCCGCTGCCGTACATCGCCGTCGTTGGGGGGAAGGTTGGCTACTACGAGGCCATGGAGCGTCAGGCGGGCAGGATCCCCCTGACGATCTTCATCCGTCCGCGGTTTGATCGATTCTTGAATCAGATCGTCGAGTTCACCG
>JBIOXT010000146.1:0-10398 GCA_044869795.1 bacterium
GTACCGGTTCTACGAGCGTCTGGGAGTGCCGGAGACGCGGTGGAATGATGCCGACCGCGCGTGGCTGCGCTACTACGCCGAGGAAGCGCCCGACAAGTGTGCGGGGGCTGACGAGGCATTGACCGCGGCCGGCGCCGGCGGCCGGAAGGTAGGGCTCGTGACGTCCGGCGACCGGTCACGCGTGGACAACGATCTGCGCCGGCTGGGATGGGCGGAGATCTTCGATGTGACGGTCTGTGGTGGAGAGGTGCCGCAGCGGAAACCACATCCTGAAGCGCTCATCTACGCGCTCGATCGGCTCGGGATCGTTCCGTCGCATGCCGCGTATGTCGGTGACACGATCGAGGACGTCGAAATGGGGCGGGCGGCGGGTTCCCTCACGATTGCCGTGCTCGGCGGTTTCTCGCGACCTGGGGCATTGGAACAAGCGGCCCCCGATGTCGTACTGCGATCACTCGGCGAATTCCCAAAATGGCTTAACCCGTAATCCTCCTCGGAATCGCCACGCCTCCGCCAGGAGCGCGATGGGGTCCTACAGAAACAGTGGAGGTCCCGCACACACTCTTGGAGGTGTCTCCGCAGTGCGCATCATCCGCGGCGGAGGTCTGCTCTGCGCCCTGATTTTGTGGACGAGGCTCGTCGTTCCGGTCGGAGTGCCGGCGCAGGCACAGATCGGCAAGGCCGCCGCCACGATCACTGTGCTCAAGGCCCTGCCCGGGCGGACCAGTCTGCTCGTGCTGCAAAACGGCAGGCAGACCGCGGCGCTGAACGCAGATCTGCCGCTTGCCGTGGGGTCGAGCTTCAAGATGGCGCTGCTCCTGACCCTGAAGAGGCAGGTGCAGGCTGGCCGCTACCGCTGGACCGATGTCGTGCGCATGAAACCCCATTGGAAGGTCCCCGGCGGGGTGCTGTTCGACTGGGCCGACGGGACGCATGTCACCCTCGAGACGCTGGGCGGCTTCATGATCTCCAAGTCGGACAATACCGCCACCGATGCCGTCATCGATGTCGTCGGGCGCGAGAACGCCGAGCAGCGTACCGGCCGCAACCGTCCCTTGCTGTCGACCCACGACCTGTTCTTCCTCAAGGACCTGCGCCACCGCGACTGGGTGGAGCGGTATCGGCGCGGCGGGATCATCGAGCGGCGGGCGATCGTCGCGGAGATCGCCAAGATGCCGCTGGACCTCGAGCATTTCCAGGCGTCGAACGGACCCTACGCGCTCGATGTGGAGTGGTATTTCACCAACCGCGAACTCTGCCGTATCGTCGCGCAGATCGCCGACCTCGACATCATGGGGATCGAAACCTTTGCCGCCAGGCGTGCTGACTGGGCACGGATTGCCTTCAAAGGCGGGTCGGAACCCGGCGTGATCAGTACGACCTTCTGGCTGACCGCACAGGACGGCCGGACGTACTGTGTCTCCGGGTCCTGGAACGACGACCGCGCAGTGGTGGACAACGATTTTTGGAAGGATCTGATGGCGGGACTAATTTCCGCGTTGAAATAGGGAGCGCGATGGCATCCACAGCACGGCGTTTCACATTGGCTGCGCTCGCCGCCGCCGTTGCGATCGGGGCTGCTTCCGGCATCGGCGCCCAGGCCCTGTCCCCAGCCGCGGCCGCGGAGGAGGCGGCGAAAGTCCTGCGGGCATTGCCCGGGCGCACCAGCCTGCTTGTGCTCGAAGACGGCAAGGAACTCGTCGCCTACCGGGCGGACATGCCGATGGCCGTGGGCTCAAGCTTCAAGATCGCATTGGCCGTGGCACTGCGGAAGCAGATCGAGGCCGGCACACACCGGTGGGACGAGGTCGTGCGCATCAAGCCCATCTGGAAGGTCCCCGGCGGCGTGCTGGTTGACTGGCCGAACGGCTCGCCGATGACGCTGGAGATGCTGGCCGGGTTCATGATTTCCAAATCGGACAACACCGGGACCGACGCAATTTTCCACACTGTCGGACGCCGGAACGCGGAAGTCTACACGGGCCGGAACCGCCCGCTGCTGTCGACCCACGACCTGTACTTCTTCAAGGATCATCGGAATCGCGGATGGGTCGAACGATACCGTCGCGCGAACGAACGTCAACGCCGAGCCATCCTGGAGGCGATCGACAACCGGCCGCTGGACCTCGCCGGCGGGGTGTTCCTCGACGCCCCCTACGCGCACGACGTGGAGTGGTTCTTCACCAACCGTGAACTGTGCGGGCTGATGGCGCAGGTGGCCGATCTGCCGATCATGGGCATCGAAGCCCACGGCATCACCAAACAGGAGTGGCGGCGTGTCGCCTTCAAGGGTGGAAGCGAGCCGGGAGTCATCAGCGGCACATATGCGCTGACCAATCGGAGCGGCCGCACCTACTGCGTCTCGGCCTCGTGGAACAATTCCCGCGAGCTTGTCGATCAGCACGCGCTCCTGGACATCCTGGTCAAGCTGTTTAAGGCGTTGAAGTAGCCGCAACTCCCTCATCCCGCCGGCAGGTCTGCGGCCAAGCGCGCGACGGCCTGCCGCGAATTCCCTCTGGAATAGCCTGGAGCGGCTCCTGGTCGATATCGTGATCCAGGGCTGGTCGCGAATCGCCGCATCCAGCGCGGTGAAAGGCCGCGGTTGAACTGGGCGCGTCGACGCGGTATACTATAGGTTGCCGACGCGGGGTGGAGCAGCCAGGTAGCTCGTCGGGCTCATAACCCGAAGGTCGCAGGTTCAAATCCTGCCCCCGCTACCAACAATGATGCCGGCTACGGTCTTGGCCGGCGTCATTTTTGGTGCCTAAACCTTTTCTCTCTCGCGCCCGTTAGGGGAGAGGGTGGAGGAAACGACCGGAGAGGATGACGACGATGCCAGTGCAGACTCGAATCCACAAGGCGAAGCGCCGGGATTTTTGCCAGCGGTGCGGGAAGCGTATCCCGCCCGTGGCACTCAAGCACCGGGACCCGTTCTGCTCGCGCATCTGCGCGGAAGCGACCTACGGTACAGCAGCGCGCAGCCTGTCTCGCCGGTCGATGGCCGATATTCTGCGGCGCCGCACGGCGTAGCTCTCTACTCGGAATCGTCAATATCAGGGGGCGCCGCAAAGGCGCCCCTGATATTCTTTCCAAGACCTAAGGGATTTGCCCACGTCCAACGTCGCCCATTGACTAACAACCGCTGCCCAGAGGTTCGGTGTCTGAATTTCCCCTGTGAGCCCAATTGTATATGATTGGTGATACACTAGGATGTACAACCGGAGGTACGTTGAATGGCTAAATTCCCAAAGATTGTTCCCGTGTCCGATCTCCGCCAGGATGCTGCTGCCGTTCTCAAGAAGGTCCGCAACTCTCGCGAGCCGTTGATTATCACGCAACGGGGGAGGGCGACTGCCGTCCTCTTGAGTGTTGAGGAATACGAGCGGGAACACTCCGAGCGCCAGCTTCTCCGCATGCTCGCCCGGGGGGAGAAGGAGATTACAGCCGGCGTAGGCTTTGATCTTGATGCCGTTCTGGGCGAGGCCGATACCCTATTGGCCAAAGCTGAGGAGTGAAGGTTCGATTCACGCCCTCGGGGCGGATCCAGTTCCTAACCGCAATCGCCTACATCCAACGGGACAGTCCCGCCGCAGCCGCTCGTTTCCGTCGGAGGACAGAACAGTCACTCCGCAGGCTGGAGCGGTTTCCGGAATCGGGTCGGTATCTTCCAGAGTTTCCCGACCTGCCTTACCGGGAGGTTGTGATCACGCCATTCAGATTCTTCTATCGCGTTGAGGCGCACACACTGTGGATCGTTGCTGTATGGCATGGAGCGCAAGTGCCCGAGACGCCGCAGACGTGACTCCGGGCACGCCTGCGGCGTGATGACTGCGTCCCTCGTGGATCGGTTTCGGAAAGGGGAGGTCGTACATGGCCGGAGTAGGGATCCGAGTCTTTTATGATTCTGATGGAGATATCTTCGAGGTCGTCGAGGATCCCCAGAAAACTCATGTCAGCAGGGAAGTCCGACATGGCGTGTTCGTTCACGTCGAACTGCGCCGAAGCGACCTACGGCAGGGCCGCCCGCACCATGTCCCGCCGCGCTGCCGCCGACCTCCTGCGCCGCCGGACCGCCTAGATCACGACGCCCGAGAGTTCGCAGACGCCCGGCGGGCCGCGGTCTCGCCGGGCATTGCTATGCCCCGGCAGGTTCCCGGCTGGTGCCGGCGCATCGCTATGGTGACCCTGTTCACCTTCGAGTGGAGGCGACGATGGACCAGCTGACATTGCGATCGCGCAGTGAGATCCCTGCTGAGCACACCTGGGACATGGCCAGTGTGTTTCCAACCGTGGATGCCTGGGAGGCGGCGTTGGCCGAGGTCGACAATCGGCTCCCGCCGCTGCAGCGCTTCGCGGGGCGTCTGGGTCAGAGCCCGGCCATCCTCGCTGACTGGTTCGAAGAGGTCCAGGATGTGCTGCGGACCGTCCGCCAGGTCGTCGTCTATGCCCAGATGGGCCACACAGCCGACACCACGGATCAGGAGGCGGCAGCCCGGGCCGATCGCGCGCGGGGGGTGTTGGCCAGGGCGACGAGCGCCGTCGCGTTCGGAGAGCCCGAAATTGTCGCCATCGGCTTCGACACGGTGCGCGGCTGGCTGCGCGGGGAGTCGCGGCTGCACGCCTATGCGCATTACATCGACCGTCTCGAGCGTCGCCAGTCTCATGTACGTTCCCCCGAGGTGGAGGCGCTGCTGGGGGCCGTGCTCGATCCATTCCGAACTGCCTCCGCCACCCACGGCGTCCTTGCCGATGCCGACTTGACGTTTCGCCCGGCGCAGGCGACCGAGTCCGCCGAGCCCATCGAGATCGGGCAGGGAAACCTGTCGGCACTGCTCTCGCATCCCGACCGGGACATCCGGCGCACCGCATGGGAAAGCTATGCCGACGCGCACCTGGCCCACAAGCACTCGATGGCGAACTGCATCGCGGCCGGCGTCAAACAGAACATCTTCCTCGCCCGGGCGCGGCGCTACGATTCGGCGCTGGAGGCGGCGCTGCAACCGCAGAACATCCCGGTCGACGTCTTCCACAATCTGCTGGCGACCTTCCGGCGGCATCTGCCCGACTGGCACCGCTACTGGCGCCTCCGCAAGGGCGCGCTCGGCTACGAGCGGCTCCAGCCCTATGACCGCAATGCCCCGCTGACGGCCGGGAAGCCGCGCATTCCGTTCGCGCAGGCGGTCGAATGGATCTGCGACGGGATGGCCCCGTTGGGGAGCGAGTATGTGGGGGTCATGCGGCGCGGATTGCTCGAGGAGCGCTGGGTCGATATCTATCCGAACAAGGGCAAGCAGGCGGGCGCATTCTCCACGGGCGGTCCGGGCACCTACCCATTCATCCTGATGAGTTACAGCGACGACGTCTTCAGCATGAGCACGCTGGCCCACGAGCTGGGCCACTCGATGCACTCCTACCTCGCCTGGCGCACGCAACCCCTGATCTACGCGCGGTACTCCACGTTTGTGGCGGAGGTTGCGTCAAACTTCAACCAGGCGATGGTTCGCGACCACCTGCTCGCCGCCGAGACCGACCCCGACCTGCAGGTTGCCCTGATCGAAGAAGCGATGGCGAACTTCTATCGCTACCTGTTCCTGATGCCGATTCTCGCGGCATTCGAGTGGGAGATCCACCAGCGCGTCTGGCGCGGAGCGGGGGTGACGGCCGGGGACCTGATGTCCTTGATCACCGACCTGTTCACGGAGGGCTACGGCGGTGTCGTCGCCGTCGACCCTGATCGCGTCGGGATCACCTGGGCGGAGTTCCCGACGCACCTCTACCTGAATTTCTATGTCTTTCAATATTCAACCGGGATTTCCGGCGCCCACGCGCTGGCCGACCGCGTGCTGCACGGTCCGCCCAGCGCCGCCGACCAATATCTCACATTCCTCAAAGCCGGCGGGTCAGAGTACCCGGTCGACCTCCTGCGCAGTGCCGGCGTGGACCTGGCGTCACCGGAGCCGATCGAGAAGATGTTCGAGATCTTCTCAGCGATGGTCGCCCGGCTGGAACAACTCGTTACGGGTAGCCGTAGCAGCGCTTGAGTTCGTCGAAGCGATAGAAGGAGCCGCCGCGGCGGATGCTTCGACACCCGTCTTGAACGCCATCTCGCGCTCGTTGTGTTTTCGGTCTTCGAAGCGGCAGCAGCGGGCATGAGCATGGTGATCGGTTCCGTCTCATGAAACCTCCATCGGTTCTCCGCGCCGTTGCCGCCGTCGTGTCGCTGGGGATGAGTTGGACCCTCGCCGGGGCGCAATTCCCTAGCGCCATCGCCGCCGAAGGCATCTCCCATGAAGCTTATCTTGCCCGCGTCGGCGACCGCAGGATTTCCATTGAGGTCGTTCGCGCCTCCCTCAGGATGTACACAGCGGCGATCGCGCTGGCGGAGAACCACGTCGGCGCCACCGAAGATCTCGGAGGGATCGCGCAGCGCCGCGGTGCCGTCGCCGCGGTCAATGGATGCTTCTTTGACGCGTACACTGCCGGCCCCATCAAGCTGCCCTTCCACCACTTGATTCTCAACGGGCGGCTGGTCCACATCGGGAATCACGGGACCACCCTGGGGTTCACCCGGTCAGGCGCGTACCGAATGGGTCCGCTTCGCGTCGTCATCCGCGGTGGGACCGAAGGCCGCTGGGACTATCCGCATAACTGGTACGCCTACTTTGTGAATCACCCGGCACTGGGTTCGGGGGCCATTCTCTACACCGCGGATTGGGTGGATGCGAGCACACCCGCGCAGGGGATTCAGGTCGTTGTGCGTCGCAGGGTCGTCGCAGACGTGGGGCCTGGTCCGCACGTCATTCCCGGCGATGGATTCGTGCTTGCCTTCGTGGGTCGTGACCGATATCTGGGGTCCCGCTTCCACCTCGGGGAGGCGGTCGACTACCGCATCCAGATGCAGGCCGACGACGCGGAGTTCTGGCAGGACGCCGTCGAGGCCATCAGTTGCGGGCCGACGCTGGTTCGGGGAGGGCGAGTCGTCGCCGCACCGGGCGCGGAGGGATTCTCCAGCCCCAAGATCGTTGTGAACCGGGCGTCCCGGAGCGCCATCGGGTTGACCGACGATCACAGCATCGTACTCGTCTCGGCAGCGGGGGTGACGATTCGGGAACTCGCCGACATCATGGTGCGCCTCGGGTCGGTCGACGCCATGAATCTCGACGGCGGCGCGTCGAGCGGACTGTGGTTCCGCGGGGCCTACCTGACCCGCCCCGGGCGCATGATCAGCCACGCCATCGTCATCGTACGGCGATAGACCATCGCCATCCGGACTACGAGCCTATTTGGTTACCGCGAAGCAATAGCAATCCCGCGGCTCGTCGCTGAGACTTGGATGCACGAGCCAGCGACGCAAGATGCCTTCACGCTGCATTCCGATCTTCTCGAGCACGCGAGCCGACCCGGAATTTTCGACGTCGCACAGTGCCCAGACGCGGTAAATGGCGGGCTGATCGAGCAGCCAGCTGGCCACGGCACCGGCGGCTTCAGTCATGTACCCTTGTCCCCAATATTGTCGCGCCAGTACGTAACCGATTTCCGCTTTGTGCCCTTGGATCCGCGCCTCGATCATGCCGATTGGGCCGGGCTGCTCCCGCAGGATAATTGAATACGGAAATGCCTGGCCGGTTTCCCATGAGTGCAGACATCGGTCGATGAAAGCCTCGGTCTGAGAGAGATCCGCGTGTGGCCGCCAGGTGAGATACCGTGTCACCTCAGGATCCTGCGCATATCGCTGGAAGATGACGGGGGCGTCTTCAGGCACGGGCCGGCGCAGCAACAGCCGGGCGGTCCGACGCATTTCTGGAGGCCGCAGCATGGTGGTCTGTGAATTCGAGGTGTGCGCTGCGAAATACCTCGCCAGGGACTCGACCGATCCGTCGATACGAACAGGACTCTGCGGCGGATCACGAAATGCAAGTGGTCAATGAACGTCGCGACGGACGCAGATTCCGCGGGAGCGGCACTCGAAGGGCGCCGGGCCGTTGTCACCGGAGCCAGCCGGGGCATCGGCTACAGCGTCGCCGCCGCGTTCGCAAAAGCGGGGGCCGACCTGGCCGTGGTCACCCGTGATGCGGCATCGCTGAACGCCGTGGCCGACGAACTCCAGGCTCACGGCCGCCGCGTCGTGGCCGTGCCGTGTGACGTGACCATCCCCGACCAGGTCACAACGCTCCATCGTGCCGTGGTCGAACAGCTCGGAGGCGTGGACATCCTCGTCAATAATGCCGGCACCGGGGAGAGCCACGCCTTCCTGAACCACCCCGATGACCTCTGGCACCACATGCTCCTGGCGAACCTGACCAGCGTCTATTACGTCACCAAAGCCTTCGTCCCGGAGATGGTGGCTCAGCGCTACGGGCGGATCATCAATATGGCATCGATGGCGGCGAAGGTCGGGGCACGGTACCTGGCCGCCTATACCGCGGCCAAGCACGGCGTCCTCGGACTGACGCGCGTGCTGGCCGCCGAGCTCGTCTCGTACGCGATCACCGTGAACGCCATCTGTCCGGGGTACGTCGACACGCCGCTGACCGGCGCCAGCATCGCCCGGATTGCCGCACGCACGGGTCGGACGGAAGCGGACGCCCGGCGAGCATTGGAACAGATGAACCCCCAGCGGCGGCTGATCGATCCCGCGGAGGTCGCCGCGGTGGCGCTGTTCCTGGCTCAGGACAGCGCCGCGGGCATCACCGGCCAGGCGATCAATGTCGACGGCGGCGCGGTAATGTGGTGAGAGGACCGGAGGGTGCGCGATGAGCGAGCTGCTGTACGAGGTTCGTGATGGGATCGCGACGGTGACGTTCAACCGCCCGGACGTCCTCAATGCCCTGACGTTCGAGCAGTACGCGCAGTTCCGCAGCATCCTGGACACGGCGGGCACCGACGACGCGGTGGGCGTCGTCGTCCTGACCGGCACCGGCAGAGGGTTTTGCTCGGGCGGCGACGTGCGTCAGATCATCGGCGCCCTGCTGACCGAGGACGTCAAGGCCCACCTCGAGTTCACCCGCATGACGGGGAGCGTGGTGCGGGCGATGCGTCAGCTCGACAAGCCGATCATCGCGGCCGTCAACGGCGTCGCCGCCGGCGCCGGAGCGGTGATCGCGCTGGCGGCGGATCTGCGCATCGCCAGCCGTGAGGCGACGTTCGCCTTTTTGTTCACCAAGGTCGGGCTGACGGGCGCCGACATGGGAGCGGCATATCTGCTCCCGCGGGTCGTCGGCCTGGGCCGGGCGATGGAGATGCTGTTGTTCGGCGACACCGTCGATGCGGACAGGGCCGAACGGTATGGGCTCGTGAACACTGTTGTGCCGGCCGGGGACCTGCTGGCGACCGCGTCCACGTGGGCCCGCCGCCTGGTCGAGGGGCCACCCCTCGGCCTGAGGATGACCAAGCGTCTGGTCACGTCCGAACTCGACCTTGATCTCCAGGCCGCCCTCGACGCGGAGGCCAACGCCCAGGCGCTGCTGCTGATGACCGAGGATCACCGCCGCTTCTATGAATCGTTCATCCACAAGAAACCGCTGAAGTTCACGGGGCGCTAGGACACGCGATGGAGAAACGCGCGGTCAACCCAGCCGGTCTTGCCGCTCCGCAGGGATTCAACCATGCCATCATCGTCAGCGGCGGGAGGTTGGTGGTGCTCGCCGGCCAGGACGCCAGCGATCAGGATGGCCGGATCGTCGGCAGAGGTGATCTCCTCGCGCAGTGTGAGCAGGTGCTGCGCAACCTGCAAACCGTGATGGACGCCGCCGGCGGGCGGATGCACGACATCGTCAAGCTCAACGTGTTCGTCCGCGACTGCGCGGCGTATCGCGCCGCCCTGGAGCCCCTCGGCGGCCTCTTTCGCGCGTACTTCGGACGGTACTATCCCGCGATGGCGCTCTTCGAGGTCACGGGATTCTTCCGCGACGACACCCTGATCGAGATGGAGGGACTCGCGGTGGTGCCCGAATCGTGAGGGCGGCATGGATTTTGAGCTGACCCCGCAGCAGCGTGAGGTGCAGGCCAGGGCGCGCCGGTTCGCCGACGAGGAGGTGTCCCCCGGCGCGAAGGACGCGGACGAGCGAGGGATCTTCCCGCGCCACCTGATCCCCCGCATGGGGGACCTGGGGCTGCTGGCGGGGCCGCTCGAGCCCGACTACGGCGGCTCCGGCATGGATTACGTGAGCTTCGCGCTGGTCTACGAAGAGTTGGGGCGCGTGGACTCATCGGTGCGGGGATTCGTTGCCGTGCACACCGGGTTGGTGTCGTTGTGCATTCGTGATTGGGGCACTCCCGAGCAAAAGCGATACTACCTGCCCCGTCTGGCGCGCGGGGAATGGATCGGCTGCTATGCACTGACCGAGCCCAACGCCGGCTCGGATGCCGCGGCCCTCGAGGCGGCGGCGGTCGCAGATG
>JBIOXT010000147.1:0-5908 GCA_044869795.1 bacterium
GCCGAAGACCATCGCCTGCACGTTGACCGCCGTGCCGAGGTCGTGAGGAATCTTGTTGAAGTTGCGGTAGGTGATCGCGCGGGGGTTGTTCCACGAGGCGAAGACCGCCTCGATCGCCCGCCGCAGCTGCTCCCAGGGTTCGTCCGGAAAGTCCTCGCCCGTCCTGGCGTTGACGATGGCGCGGTACTCCCCGATCAATTGCCAGAGATCCTCGGCGGTCAGGTCCGTGTCCAGCGTCACGCCCCGGCTGTGTTTGAGCGTGCGCAGGGCCTCTTCGAAGTGCTCGTGCTTGATCCCCAACACGACGTTGCCGAACATCTGGATGAAGCGGCGGTACGAGTCATAGGCGAACCGTGGATCGCCGGTCGCGCGGGCCAGCCCGTCCACGGTCGCCGGGTTCAACCCGAGGTTCAGCACCGTGTCCATCATCCCCGGCATGCTGAATTTCGCGCCCGAGCGCACCGAGACGAGCAGCGGATTCTTCGGATCCCCGAACTTCTTGCCGGTGCGCTCCTCGAGGGTCGCGATCCGAGCGCGGACCTCCTCGAAGAGGCCGGCGGGCACCTGCCCGTCGCGCCGGTAGTACTCGAGGCAGGCGTCGGTCGTAATCGTGAACCCCGGAGGGACCGGCAGACCGATGCGGCTCATCTCCGCCAGCCCGGCGCCCTTCCCGCCAAGGAGATCGCGCATCGTCGCGTCGCCTGCCTCGAACAACTGCGTCCATGTTTGAGCCATGCGTTCACCCCTCCGACGAAAATTCCGGGACTAGGGATGGCTCCCTTCGTCCCGTCCCTCCACGACGATCTTCGAAAAGTCCCCCACCAGTCGAAACACCCGCACCACGTCCGCGAGCAGGGCCTGCCGGTTCGCGCGCACCTGCGGGTCGGGTGCCATGACCAAGACGGCGTCAAACAGCCGGTCGACCGGTCCGGCCAGCGGCACCAGCGCGCGGAGCGCCGCCGGGAAATCGCCACCCTCGACCGCGGCGGTGACGGCCGGTGCCGCCGCCCCCAGGACCAGGGCCAGCGTGCGCTCGGCGTCGTGCTCGAACAACGCCGGATCGATCGATGCGGCCGCCTCGCCGCTGAGGATCCGCGAGGCACGATCGTACGCGACGAACAGCCGCGTGAAGTCCGGATCGGCGAGAAACTGCGCGATCGCCTCCGCCCGCTCCGCCGCGCCCAGCAGGTCATCGGCGCTGACTGCGAGGGCGGCCTCGATCGCATCGTAGCGAATGCCGCGTTCGGTCAGCAGCGTCCGGAGACGCTGCCGCAAGAACTCCACGGCGTCGCGGGTGACCTGATCCCCGGATTGGCCGAATGCCTCCGCCGCCGACGCCAGGAGACCGGCGAGCGGAAACCGCAGCCGGTGGGCCAGCACGATTTCGACAAAGCCCTGTCCGATCCGGCGCAATGAATACGGATCCTGCGACCCGGTTGGCGCGAGGCCCTCCCGCATGGCCCCGACCAGCGTATCCGCGCGATCCAGCACCGCCAGCAGGGCGCCCGGCCGCGTGGACGGCACGCGGTCACCGGATCGCACCGGCAGGTAGTGTTCGCCGATCGCCTGCGCCACCGCGGGCGGCTCGCCGTCCAGCCCGGCGTAGATGCCGCCGATCACGCCCTGCAGTTCGGGGAACTCCCCGACGATGTGCGTCACGAGGTCGGCCTTGCACAGGGTGACTGCGCGCGTGAGGGTCTGGGTATCGATGCCGTCGAGGACAAGCGCCACCGCCACGTAGTCGGCGAGGCGCTGCATCCGGCGGATCTTGCTCGCCATGGTGCCCAGCTGCTGCAGCACCACGAGCCCGTCGAGCTGAGGCACATATTCCTCGAGGCGGTACTTGCGGTCCTCATCGAAGAAGAACCGGGCATCGGCGAGCCGGGCGCGCAGGACCCATTGATGCCCCTCCCGCACGGTCTCCAGGTGCCGGCGGTCACCATCGCGCACGGCGATGAATGCCGGCCTGAGCTCGCCATCGGGACCGGTCACCGGAAAGTACTTCTGATGGTGTTCCATCACGGTGACCAGGATCGCAGGCGGCAGGACCAGGAACTCGGTGTCAAACGCGCCGAGCAGCGCCTGCGGATGCTCCACGCTCATCACGGTTTCCTCGAGCAGCGCGGCGTCGAGCTGCGCGGTCCCGCCGGCCCGTCCAGCCAGGTCGGTGGCCTGACGGACAATGACGCGCCGGCGTACGTCTCGGTCAATGACGACCTTGGCCGCATCCATGATGCGCACGTAGGCTCCCGCCCGCGCGACCGTCCGTGAGCGCGGCGCCAGGAAGCGGTGGCCGAACGTCCGGCGGCCGGCTTTGATTCCAGCAATCGAGACGCGCAGGAGTTGTGGACCCAACAGCGCCACGACCCAGCGGACGGGTCTGAGAAACTTGGCGTCCCCCTTGCCCCAGCGCATGGGACGGGGAAAGGTCAATCGGTCGACAACCTGCTGCAACGCCTCCGGCAACACCGACGGCGCCGGCCGCCCCGCTTCTTCCATGACCGCGACCGCGTAGCGGCGATCGCCGATCTCGCGGACCTGCAACCGGTCCACGGGGACCCCCTGACTGCGGGCGAATCCGACGGCGGCCTGCGTCGGGCGGTTCTGCGCATCGAAGGCGGCGGCCGCTGCGGGCCCCCGAACCTCGCGGACGGCAGGGCGCTGCTTTGCGGCAATGCCTTCCGCGAACAGTATGAGCCGGCGCGGGGTCCCGAAGGTGCGGAGGTCGCTGAAGTCGAGTCGCAACTCGGCCAGGGCGGCCTGGGTTTCCCCTTCCAGCTGGTCGAGCACGGATGGGATCTCGCCAGGAGGCAGATCCTCGGTGCCGATTTCAAAGAGCAGGTCGGGCACGACCTACCTCCGCCCCGGCCTCGATGGTGCGGCCCTGCGGCGCACAGCCGGCAGCAGCGGAAACCCCAGCGCGTCGCGCCGCCGCAGGTAGCCCTCGGCGCAGCGCCGCGCCAGCGTCCGGCAGCGTCCCATCAGTTGGGTCCGCTCGGCGACGCCGACCGCGCCGCGCGCTTCAAGCACGTTGAAGATGTGCGAACATTTCAGCACGTACTCGTATGCGGGCAGCACGAGGTCCCGATCGAGCAGACGCTGCCCTTCGGCCTCGAACGCGTTGAACACCTGGCGCAGGGTGGCGACGTCGGCATGCTCAAAGGCATAGGCGGACTGCTCGGCTTCATCCTGCTGCCGCACCTCGCCGTAGGACAGCCCCGGCGCCCATTCCACCGAGAACACCGACGGCTGCCGCTGCACGAACATGGCGATGCGTTCCAACCCGTACGTGATCTCCGCGGACACCGGCTTGACGTCTATCCCGCCCATCTGCTGAAAGTAGGTGAACTGCGTGATCTCCTGCCCGTCGAGGAACACCTGCCAGCCCAAGCCCCAGGCACCCAATGTCGGGGCTTCCCAGTTATCCTCCAGGAACCGGACGTCGTGCTCCCGCAGCTCGATCCCCAGATGGGTCAGGCTCTGGAGGTACAGATCCTGGACATCGTCGGGGGACGGCTTCAGGATGACCTGGTACTGGTAGTGCTTGAACAGCCGGTTCGGGTTCGCCCCGTACCGGGCGTCCGCCGGCCGGCGCGCGGGCTGCACGAACGCGACCCGCCACGGCTCCGGCCCCAGCGCGCGCAGGAACGTGGCCGGGTGCATCGTACCCGCCCCGACCTCGAGGTCGTAGGGCTGCTCGATGACGCAGCCGTGGCCCGCCCAGTACCGCTGCAGCGAGAAGATGATGTCTTGAAACGTCACCCCATCGTCCCCCTACAAAAGAAAAAGCCCCGCCGCGGGCTCCCCTGCCTTAGGTGATCGACTTCCGGCTTCTAACTGCCAACTTCCAACTGGACTTATCCGATTCCGAGCGGCTCTTCCTCCCGCTCGCGCCGGCGGATCGACGGTGCCGTCACGGTGGAGAACACAGCGGCGACGATGAAGGCCACGGCCCCGGCGACGGCCCACGACAGCGGCAGCTCGATGATCCTGTCGTCGGTCTTCACCCGCACCGACCCTTCCGTGCCGGTGCGAACGACCTGGCGGGCATCTTCAAGGGCGGTTCCCAGTTGCAGCAGTGCGCGCCGGGCACGCTCGAGATCGATCTCCACCTGCGGTCACCTCCACGGATCACTATACCACAGCGCTGCGCGCGAGTATTCTCACCGGAGGCCGTTCCCCCGCGTGAGCTTCTCGACGACCGCCGGGCTGCGGAGCCGGATGTCCAGGCGATACTCGATGTACCGCTGCAGCAGGGCCCCGACCTCGACGCGCAGCGCCGGAGAGACCGTCAGCCGCGGCAGGATGCTCGGGGTCGCGCGAAGCAGGAAGGCAATGGCCTGCCGGGCCGGCGCCGACAGCAGCACGCTCTGCGGATCCTTCGGCCGGTCGTCGTCGCAGAGACTGCCCCCCAGCGCAAAACTGAACGCGGCGTCGCCGGAGACGCGGCGGCGGCACAGCACGCAGTGATCCATGACGGGGCCGTATCCGGTGATGACGAGCACCCGGGCCAGGAACCAGAGGCCCGTACGTTCAGGGTCGTCGTCGCGGATCAGGCGCAGGGCCTCGCGCAGCAGGGCAAACAGGTCCGGCGCGGTCTGCCGCTCAGCGGTGGCGCGATCGGCGACCTCGGCCACCAGCGAAGCATACCCCATTCGGGTGAGGTCTTCCCGGACCGGCGCGAACGCCTCGACGACCTCCACCTGCGACACGACGTCGAGCGAGCGTCCCACCGCCAGCAGCGCCCGCAGGTGGGTGAACAACTCCAGCCGTCCGGCAAACCGGCTGCGCGGCTTGCGGGCCCCTTTTGCGACCGCGCCCAGTTTGCCGTGGTCCCGCGTCACCAGGGTGACGATCCGGTCGGCCTCCCCCAGGTTGTGCCGGCGGATGACGATGGCCTCGGCCTTGTAGACAGGCATGCTCAGCCGGCCAGGGTGCTCCAGATCAACAAGAGGCTGACGACGACCAGGGCGCCCACCAAGACCCACGAGGCGGCGGAGAACAGGGGCGAGTTCTGGTGCGCGCCCATGATCTTCCGGTCGCTGGTGAGCAGGATGAGGAAGATCAGGACAAACGGCAGCAGCATCCCGTTGGCGACCTGCGACAGCAGCATCACCGGAATCAAGGGGATCCCGGGAATCAAGATGACGACCGCCGACACGATGATCAACGCCGTGAACAGGCCGACAAATACCGGCGCCTCGCGGGGACTGCGATCCAGTCCCGCCTCCCAGCCGAAGGCTTCACAGACCGCATACGCCGTCGACAGCGGGATGATCGCGACCGAGAACAGTCCCGCGTTCAGCAGGCCCAGCGCAAACAGGCCCGCCGCGTACTGGCCGGCGAAGGGCGCCAGGGCGACGGCGGCGTCGCGGGCGTCCTGGATGGTGACGCCGTGGACGAACAGCGTGGCGCCGCACGCCACCACGATGAAGAAGGCGACCACGTTGAGCGAGATGACGCCGAGGAACGTGTCGAGGCGGGCGTAGCGGTAGTCCTGCACGCCGATGCCTTTGTCGACAACCGCGGCCTGCTGGTAGAACTGCATCCAGGGCGCGATCGTCGTGCCCACGAGACCGATCAGCAGCGCGAGGTACGGCCGGTCAAACTGAAACGAGGGTGTGACGACCGCCCGCAGCACCTCGCCCCACGGCGGCTTCGCCAGGATTGCCGAGATGACGTAGGTCACATAGATCAGCGTCGCCGCGAGAAATACGCGTTCGACCACCCGATAGCTTCCGCGAACGACCAAGAGCCACACCAGGATGGCCGCCGGCGGAACCGCGACGTACCGGTTGATCCCGACGATCTCCATGGCGCCGGCGACGCCGGCAAAGTCTCCGATCGTGTTGGCCAGGTTCGCCAGCACGAGGACGGCCATCACGAAGACCGTCAACCGGACGCGGAA
>JBIOXT010000148.1:0-4056 GCA_044869795.1 bacterium
GGAGTCGGTCGCGGCCCTGCGCACCGCGCTCAGCCCGCGAGAACGATAGACTCAGCTAGCCTGCGCCCTCTCGTGTGGCCACCCCCAGCGCCGACGCTACCATCGCCACATCTTCCGATTCGAACACGTCTACCCCGATGCGCAGCAGTTCTTGTGCGTGCTCGCGATTCAGCAGGGTGGTGAGCACTGAGAGCCCGGCAGCATGCATCGCCTTCACGTCGGGCTCCAGGCAGAACTGCGGCTCCAGCGAGATCAGGGCGGCGCCGGCGGCCCGCGCTGCCTGCACCGGATCGGCGAGGCGCGCGATGACGATCATCTCGAGGGGCCACGTTGGGCGGAGGCGGTGAATCTCTGCCAGTGTGACATGGTCGAAGCCGGCCAGCACGACGTAATCCTGGGCGCGGTGCGCTTCGATCTCGGCGATCGCCTTCTCGACCAGCGGCAGCTCGCGACGCGGGTAGTTCTTGAGTTCAATCAGCAACCCCAGGCGGCCGCCGCTCCAGTCCAGGACGTCGGCCAGCGTCGGCACGCGCTCACCGGTGAACCTCCTGTCGAACCAGGTGCCGGCATCGAGGGCTTGGAGTTCTCGAAGCGTGAGGTCCGTCACGAACCCGGACCCGTTCGTCGTCCGCGCCACCGAGCGGTCGTGCATCAGGACGACGTGGCCATCACGGGTCACCTGGACGTCGATCTCGGCCACGGTGGCGCCGGCGCGCCATGCACGGTCCAACGCCGCCAGGGTGTTCTCCGGCGCCGCAGCCGCGAATCCGCGGTGGGCCGAGATCAGCGGCCGGCCGGCGCGGCTACTGAGCAGTTCCATCAGACTTTCCCGAACCCCGCGGCCAGGTATTCTTGTTTCAGTGTCCGCTCGGCGACGAACATCAGGATGATTGTCGGCACCAGCAGGACCATTGTGACGACTGCGGCGTAGGTGAAGATCGACGACCGGCCCCCCAGGTAGGCCCACAGCAGGACAGGCAGGGTCTGCACGTACGGCATGCCTACGATGAAGGTCAAGACGAACTCCTCCAGGCTGCCGATGAAGGTGAACAGCCCGCCGGCAAACAGCCCGGGCCGCACCAGGGGGATCAGGACGTCGCGGGCCAGCGGCCAGGCGCTGGCGCCGAGGTTACGAGCGGCATCGATCAGATCCTGAGGCACTCCTTCGAATGTGGCGGCCACAATCCGGATCATGAATGGCAGCAGGACGACGGTCTGCACCAGGACGACCCCGGCCACGGTGTGCGACAGCCCGAGCCGGATGAACATTGAGCCCAGGCCGGTCGCGAGCACGATGCCGGGCAGGATGATCGGCGCCAGTACGAGGAGCTCGATGGTCCGCCGGGCGCGCATCTGCCGGCGTCCCAGGGCATAACCGGTCGGCAGCGCGAGAGCCCCGCAGAGCACCGTCACGATCGGCGCGATGAGGAAGCTCATTACGAAAGCCTGCCCGATCTCCGGTACCGAGAGCATCGTCCGCCAATTCGCCAGCGAGAGACTCGGCGGCACGATCGCCGGCGGGAACCAGCCCACCTCCGGGTCGACGAGCGACCACAGCACGCCCACAATCAGCGGGATGATCAGGACCACAGACGCGACGGTGAAGAACCCCAAGGCCAGCAGCCAGCGGCCCGGTGCGCCCCGCCAAGCCCAGGAGTGGTTCATCGCAGCGCGGCCTCCTGGTGGCGGATCAACCGGTAGTACAGGTACAGCAGGATCGTCGACAGCGCCGTGACGATTGTACCCAGGGCGGAGGCCAAGCCCCAGTTCGCCCGGTCCAGCACCTCACGGCTCATCACCACCGCGATCGCAGTGGGATAGGCAGCGCCCAGCAGCGAGGGAATCGAGAACGCCCCGAAGACCCCGATGAACACGAGCAGCGAGGCGGCGGAGATCCCCGGCAGCGACAGCGGCACCGTCACGTTCCGGAACACCTGCCAGGGGCTCGCGCCGAGGTTGCGCGCGGCGTCGGTGACGTCGTGCGAGATCCCACTCATCACGGCGGACAGGATCACCGTCATGATCGGCACGTTGTGCCAGACCAGGACCAGAATAATGCCCAGGCCATACCGGTCATGCACCAGCTCCGGCCATTCCACGCCGTAGGGCACGAGCGCCCGCGCGATGATCCCGCCCTGATCAATGATCGTCAGCACCAGGAACGCCGCGACCAGACTCGGCACCACGAGCGGAATCTTGTACAGCACGCTGATGATGAACCGGCCGGGGAAGCGAATCTGCAGGAGGGCGCTCACGACCAGGGAGAAGATCAGGCTGATCACAGTTGTGCCGAACGCAAAATAGAGGCTGAAGAAGATGCTGTCGCGATCGATCTTGTTGGCGAGCACCTCCTGGTACCACCCCAGCGTGAACTGGGAGGGCTCGCCGATGGCGAGCAGCCCGAGGCTTCGCAGGAACACCTGGACCAGGGGCACGCACATGAACACCAGCAGGTATCCCAACCCCGGCGCCAACAACACGAGGTCGACGAGCCACTCGCGCCGGCGACGGACCTGCGCGCGGGCTACCTGCGGGATCGCGGCGGCCGCCTGTGCCACGCTATCCGCCGCGCACCACCGCCGCGGTGGCCGGCAGGGTGAGGGTGATCTCCTCACCCGACGCGCGCGCGGCGCCTCCGGCCTCATGCACGCGCAGCGTGATCCCGCCGGATTCCACAACGTAGTCGGTGACTGATCCCAAGTAGGAGGCGTGGAGGACGCGGCCGGTGATGGCCGCGCCCTCATACCGGCCGATACGGACGTCCTCAGGTCGGAACGACAGCGTCACCACTTCACCCACGTGCACGCCCGTGGCCGCGTCGGCCTCCACGATCCCCAGCGGCGTCTGGACGATGCAGTGGCCGTCGGCCACCGCTGCGACCTTGCCGTCCAGGAAGTTGGTGACCCCCAGGAACTCCGCTGTCACGCGCGCGCGCGGCGTGCGATAGACCTGCCGCGGCGTCCCGATTTCGACGACCTTCCCGCCAAACATCACGGCGACGCGGTCGGAGAGTGCGAGCGCTTCTGCCTGGTCGTGCGTCACATAGACCGTGGTGACGCCCAGACGCTGCTGGAGGGCGCGGAGTTCAAGGCGCAGCCGTTCCCGCAGCTTGGCGTCGAGGTTGCTCAACGGCTCGTCGAAGAGCAGGACTTTCGGCCGCGTGACGATCGCCCGGGCCACCGCCACGCGCTGCTGCTGACCGCCGGAGAGCTGGCGGGGATAGCGATCGCTCAACCCCTCTAGTTCCACTAGCGCCAGGGCATCCCCCACCCGCTGCTGGATGAGATCGAGGGGCATGGCGCGCATGCGCAGGCCGAACCCGATATTTTCCGAGACGGTCATGTGAGGAAACAGCGCGTAACTCTGGAAGACCATCGCGGTCTGCCGGCGGTGGGCGGGGAGGTGCTGCACGGGCACACCGTCCAGCAGCACCTCCCCCTCGTCGGGATCGACAAGACCGGCGATGATCCGCAGGGTGGTCGTCTTGCCGCACCCGGAAGGCCCCAGCAGGGTCAGGAACTCCCCGTCTGCGACCTCCACCGACACCCGGTCCGCTGCCGCGACACGCCCGAAGCGTTTGGTGATATCCCGCAGTTCGAGGCGTGCCATCGTCGGTTACTTGGCGATGATCTCCTTGACGAAGAGGTCCGCGGCGGCATCGGTGATCTGCCCGTTGATCCGGGGCCGCGTGCGCTCGTGATACATCGCATCCAGAACCAGGAACTTCGCCAGCTTATCTGGGATCTTGCCCCTGGTCTGCAGCTTGACTCGCGCCGTGCGGCTCCCGGTCTGCTCCAGCTTGTCGATCTGGACCTTATCGCTCATCAGGAAGTTGGCGTAGAGCAGCGCCGCCTCGAGCTTCTGGGTAGAGGCCACGATGAACAGCCCGTCACCGTCACCCACCTGCCCTGTGCGCAGCAGCACCGGCCGCACCGCCTGCGGAACCAGCCCCTTGGTCGCCAGCGTGTAGAGGTCGTCTTCCCAGACCGTCGCCACCAGCGCCACGTTGTTGGCGAGGGCCTTGATCGAGTTCTCGTTGCTGTTCGAGAACTTCAC
>JBIOXT010000149.1:0-7370 GCA_044869795.1 bacterium
TGAAGAGGCCGCGTTACCGTAGGTTCGCGCTGACCGCCCTGCTTCTGATGCTTGCCACTGCCGCGGCGGCGCAGCAGCAAGACATCAGACCGCCGATCGCCCAGTTGTGGATTGACGTGGCGACCAACATTTTCTCCATTCCCGGCGTGCCGCGCTCCACAGCCTCTCCCACGACCCAGAACGCGTTCGGCAACACGCGCAACGGGATCGGCCGGTACATGGACGTGGCGCTGCAGGTGCGCACGCGCCCCCAGGGGATTCAAGCGACGCAGACCATACCTTCCGGGATGCGAATGGGAGCCAACCTACCCCTGGAACCCTTCAAGGCCGCGCCGCCGGCTCCATCGCCAGGCGGCCCACCCGATCCAAGCCAGGTTCAGCAGCCCAAAGGCCGCGTCACGGTGTACTGGGGATGCAGCGCGGAGGTGCGATCCGGCCAGCCGCGAGTCCTGAACGCCGCCACAGCGTCGGCGCAGGACTGGGGCTCGGCCTGGCAGGGCCGCTACGTCCCGGAGCGCGGGGCAACCGCCGAGCCGGGCCACTCCGTCTGGCCGAACGACCGCAACAAGCAGATGCTGCCCGAGGGAAACTCGCTTCAGGGCGAGCATGCCATCGCCGGCGACGGCGTCCCGGCCGGATTCCGGTTTCCCATCGGTGCCAACCAGGACCTGATGCCCGCGATCGATCTGACGACGCAGGGTGAGGTCGGGGGGAGCATCCTCCTGCAGTGGCGGACGATCCCGACGGCCCGCTCGTACTTCATCAGTGCGTTCGGCGCCAAAGGCGACAGCGAGGTCGTCATCTGGACCTCATCCGATGTGCCGGATGCCGGCGTCGGCCTCGTGGATTACCTGTCGAACGCGAACATCGATCGATGGACCGCCGACAAGGTACTCCTGCCGGCTAGCGCGACCCAGTGCGCGGTCCCCAAAGGGATTTTCGCGGGCACCGACGGCGCAATTGTCCGCATGATCGCCCATGGGCAGGAGTTGAATCTCGTCTTTCCGCAGCGGCCCGCGGACCCGAAGGTCGCCTGGGAACAGCAGTGGGCGGTCCGCGTGCGGGTGAAGAGCACCGCGGGGACATTCCTTGCCCGATAGGGCGCAGAGGCGGCACGCCCTGAGCCGGCCCAGCGAGTCGAAGGTCATCGCCCATTAGACGACCCAAGGGGCGGCGCGCGCCGGCCGCAAATCTGCAACCGACGACACCGCCGCCGCGCAGCGCGTACACGCCGCGGGAATGGCGCCTGATCCGGCGTCTGCGCACGCCCAGGCAGGTCCAGGAGTGGCTGCGTGCGCTTCCTTACAACTGGGAGAAGCGCGGCGATACGCTGCGCTCGTTCCGTCAGGTCCTCCGCCGCGGCACGGCGCATTGCCTCGAGGCGGCGCTGAGTGCGGCGGTGATCTTCGAGCAGCACGGCTATCCTCCGCTCGTCCTCAGCTTCGAGTCCAAAGACGGCATCGATCACGTCATCTTCGTGTTCAAGCGTCGCGGCCGCTGGGGCTCGGTGGCCCGCTCGCGCGACGCCGGCCTGCACGGGCGGAAGCCGGTCTACCGCACGATCCGGGGCATGGTCTGGAGCTACTACGATCCCTACGTGGATTGGACGGGCCGCATCACCGGATACCAGCTGATCGATCTGCGCGCGCTGGGAAACTACGACTGGCGATTCAACAAGAACAACATGTGGAAGGTTGAACACTTCCTCCTCGACGTTCCACACCGGCGGCTGCGCTCATCGGACAAACGGTACCGGCGGCTCCATGCTGAGTTTCTGGAATTTCGCAAGCACCACCCGACGGGTCCGGCGGAATACTACCAAGGAAGAGAACGCTGGTTGTGACCCCGCGTGCCTGAACTGCCTGACGTCGAGACCGTGGTGCGGAGACTGCGCCGCGCCCTCGTCGGTCGACGCATCAGCGGCGTCCGCGTCCTGACCCCTCCAACGGTACGGTCGCACTCACCGGCGTCGTTTTCCCGGCGGCTCCGGGGCCGCCGCGTGATGGCTGTTGACCGCCGCGGCAAGTACTTGCTGATCAGCCTGTCCGGCGATCTCGTCCTCATTGCGCACTTGCGGATGACCGGTGACTTCGAGGTGGTGTCTCGGCACGAGCACCTTCATCCATCGACGCGCGTCGTCTTCACCGTCGCCAGCCGCGAAGTACGCTTCGTCGATCAACGCCGCTTCGGACACATGGATCTGGTCGGGCCGGAGGACATCGCCCAATTCCCCGGCCTGCGGTCGCTGGGCATCGAGCCGCTGAGCAAGGCGTTTACGCTCGCCCGGCTGGGCCAGATCCTTGCGGGCCGGCGCGCGAGCATCAAGTCCGTTCTGCTCCGTCAGGATCTCATCGCCGGCATCGGCAATATCTACGCGGACGAAATTCTCTGGCAGGCGAAACTGCATCCAGCGCGCGTCGTGAACACCTTCACGCCCCAGGAACTCAGGCGGCTGCACCGGCAGATCCGCGGTGTGCTGGCGCGGGCGGTCCGCTCCCTGTCCCGCTACGGGAACGCCGTCGGTGATCTTCTGGACGTGCGGGAGCGCGGCGGCCGCTGTCCTCGGTGCGGGCGGGCGCTATCGGTGGAGACGATCGCCGGCCGGACGACGTACTACTGCCCGCACTGCCAGAAGCCCGACCCGTCCATCATGACAAAACGTCAGACTGGTTTCGTCGCCCGGATCGTCGCCGAGTACACCTGACCGGGGGCCGCGTCCCCCGCGGCCAGCACGGCGACCTCGCTGAACCCCACGGCTTCGATCGCCGCAGTGTACTCCTCTGCTGGGATGGCGCCGGCGATACAGGCGGCCCAGGCGCTGGGATCGTTGCGCATAGCCTCAGGCAGCCGGCCCTTGGATACCATGTCGGAGACCACCAGCCGCCCTCCCGGACGAAGCACCCGATGGGCTTCGGCGAACGCGCGCGTCTTGTCGGGCAGCAGGTTGATCACACAGTTGCTGATGACGACGTCGACGGATCCGTCGGCGAGCGGCAGATGCTCGATTTCTCCCAGTCTGAACTCCGCGTTGGCCAGTGCTGCGCGCGCGGCATTGGTCCGCGCCGCCACGATCATCTCGGGCGTCATGTCGACGCCGATCCCTCGGCCCGACGGCCCGACTTCGCGTGCGGCACGCAGCACGTCACCTCCCGCACCTGATCCCAGGTCGACCACGACTTCGCCGGGTCGCAAACCGGCGTAGAGGATCGGGGACCCGCAGCCCAGCGACGGCCCGACAAAGGTGTCGGGGAGTTCTCCCAGCTCAGAGGCATCGCAGCAGTCACCGCACCCGCAGTGACCTACCTTCAGCGCCTCTTTGTAGTGCTCACTGACCTTCAGGCGGATCTGATCAGCCGAGATCATCTGTCCCCCTCCAAGATGAGCTGCATCGCCTCAGCACCGGCACAGCAGCAGTCGCCAAATTCCTTCGACACGCGGACGGCCACGTGGATCGAGGTGTCGGGAATTGTCGAAAAGCCCAGCCGTGCGAAGTAGTCCCGCGCGGTCGAGGTCAGCAGAAAGACATCACGGACGCCGACGCGGCGGGCGTTGTCCAGCCGATTCCTCACTAACTCCCGCGCCAGACCCTGGCCCCTGTAGTGGTCGTCGACGGCGACCGAGCGCAGCAGCGCCGATTCGCCGTACAGTTCGATACCCGCTGCGGCGACGATCCTGCCGCCATCTTCGGCGACGACGAACTCCCCAATGTGATCAGATACTCCCGCGGTGGGAAGGCTGAACGATGCCAGCATCGCTTCGATCGCCGTGAGGTCGCGGACGGTGGCGGGCCGCAGGGTTGCCTGCATCAGATCAACCCCAGCAGGCCCTGACCGAGATCCTTGACAGCGCCCCGGCGCAGCGCATAGTACGCCCACTTGCCCCGTCGCTCGACGTCCACAAGACCGGCATCGCGGAGGATTTTCAGATGATGGGACACGGTGGGCTGGCCGAGCTCAAATGCCTCTTGGATCTCGCAAACGCACAGCGAATCGTGCCGGGCCAGCAATTGCACCATCTTCAGGCGTGTCTCATCCGCGAGCGCCTGGAGAGTAGAGGCCTGCTGCGCGAGCTGGCGATCGTCGAACCTGGTTCTCGCAATTGTTGCGGCGCAGTCGGGCCCGCAGCAGTTCCTGAGGAGAGGAACAGTAACGGTGGTCATGCGACCACCCTAAACTATATATCGAAGTTTGTCAATATGACAATACTCGTACGGTCAACCGCGGCGCTTGAAGAACTCGATCTGCCTCTCGCGTTTCACGGCGGCCTGGCGGCTGGGGAATACGCCAAGCCGCCGGCGGCGGCCGGTTTTCGGATTCTTCTTTTTTGTGTACAAGATGTACTTGGTGCCGCGTTTGCGGATGACCATCAGCGTAGCCCTGTGCGGCTTAGTCCGTGTCTTCGAGACGCTCGAGCAGGTCCTCGCGCTTCTCCTGCATGGTCTCGCGCCCGCGTTCGTAGGCGCCGCGTAGACGCTGGCTGCCCTCTTCCAGCGTATCCCGACCCCTTCGGGCCACGTCCTCCGCGGTGTCGCGCACGCGCCCGCCGACTTCATTCATCGTCTCGCGGAGCCGTTCGGCCATCTCTTCCGCCGACTCGCGGAAGCGGCCGCTCATTTCGTCGGCCTTGCCGCGCAACCGCTCGCGGGTCCTCTGGCCCGGCTCGGGGGCAAACAAGAGGCCGAGCCCGATACCGACCAGGGTCCCAATCACCAGCCCTGCGAGGAAATCAGTCTTCTCAGCCATTCGCGTTCTCCTCTGACGGGATGTACTAGGAGTATTCGGCTTACTGAGGATGAGCTTCCTTGTGGTGTTTGTCGTGCTCTTCCTGAGTCTTGAATTCCGCACCGCAAATCGGGCAGCGGATCATCGATGCTTCCTTGGGTTTCTCGTGCGTCGTCTTCTCCTGCACCGGGAACCACCTCCTCTTTCAGGCGTCTGAACGTATTTACCCCCGCCGTTTGGGAAATCGGCAGAGTTGGAAAAATGACTACAGTCTTCCATCGAGGTGACGGAACTATGCGACGCACGATGCTCCGCGTTGGTCTGATTGCCATGGCACTGCTGACGATGACCAGCATCGCGGCCGGCCAGTACGCCCCCCCGCCTGCTCCGCCGCCGCCGAGTCCGACACCGCCCAGCCAACCAACCCTGCCTAACCCACCCACCCCGGCGCCCCCGGCGCCGTCGACTCCTTATCGCGCCCCTACCAGCAATACGACCACCCTGCTGCTGATCGGGGCCCTCCTCGTTGTCGTCGCACTCGTGGCGATCGTGGCCCTGGCCCGACGGAACGCGCGCACCGAGACCGTGCACACCAGGTAGCGGCCCGAATACCCTTAGGAGGAAAGGAGATAGGTCGATGGCGCGACGTTATGGAAAGGGAGCCCAAAAGTCCGTTGAGCGAGCGATGCGGAAGCGAAAGCGCGGCACGCTCAAGAGCGGCCGCAGCGGCAAGAAAGTGACCAGCCGCAAGCAGGCAATCGCCATCGGTCTGTCCGAAGCGCGAAAGAAAGGCGCGAAGGTCCCGCGCAAGAAGCGGTAAGTTACGACGGTCGAGTCGGCTTTCGAGGGATGTGGCGCCGCCACGTCCCTCGAATTATTTCCCACGCCCCAGACGGAGGGTACCATGGTCGGAGAGCTCCTGGACCCGCAACTGAGAGAGTACCTGAACACCCTGGTCCCACCGCGGCCCCCGGAGATGCAGGCGATGGAGGCCTACGCGCGGGAGCATCGTTTTCCCATCATCGGTCCGGCGGCGGGGCAGTTCTGCTATCTCCTGGCGCGCCTGATCGGGGCACGCCGGATCTTCGAGATGGGCTCCGGCTACGGGTACTCGACGGCGTGGTTCGCGCGGGCCGTGCGGGAGAACGGCGGCGGGCACGTCTTCCATGTGGTCTGGGATGAGGAACTGTCGCGGCGTGCCCGCAAACACCTGCGCACACTCGGCCTCGATGACGTGATCGAGTATCGCGTCGCCGAAGCGATCCAGACGCTGCGCGAGACTAAAGGACCGTTCGATCTGATCTTCAACGACATCGACAAGCAGGCTTACCCGGAATCGCTAGAGGTGATCGCGGACAAACTCCGCCCCGGCGGCGTGTTGATCGTGGACAACATGTTCTGGAACAGCCGGATCTTCGACCGCGGCGACCGGCACGCCACCACCGAGGGCGTGCGCACGTTCACGAGGATGATCAGCGCCGATCCCGCCTGGATCACCTCCATCGTCCCCATCCGCGACGGATTGCTGGTCGCCCTCCGCACCTGACCATGGCGCTCCCCACCGGGACGGTCACGTTTCTGTTCGCCGATATCGAGGGCAGCACGCGTCTGCTCCAGCAGCTGGGGGAGCGCTACGCGGGGGCGCTTGCCGAATACCGGCGCGTGTTCCGGGACGCGGCGGCGGCGCACGCCGGGCATGAGGTGGACATGCCTGGAGATGCGTGCTTCTTCGCCTTCTCCCGGGCCACCGATGCGGTCGCGGCGGCGGTCGAGGCCCAGATCGCCCTCCAATCGCACCCCTGGCCGGATGGCGGGGTGATCCGGGCGCGGGTCGGGGTGCATACCGGAGAACCGTTCGCGCAGGATCGCAACTACGTGGGGCTGGACGTGCACCGGGCGGCCCGGATCTGTTCCGCCGGCTACGGCGGCCAGGTCTTGCTGTCTGAGGCTACGCGCGTCTTTGTCGAGCAGCTGCTCCCGAAGGATGTCGCCCTGCGCGATCTCGGCGAGCACCGTCTAAAGGACCTGCAGCGGCCGGAGCGGCTGTACCAGGCCACTCATCCGGAATTGCCGGAATCGTTCCCCCCGCTGCGCACGCTGGACGCCCGCCCCAACAACCTGCCCCTGCTGCCGACGCAGTTCATCGGACGCGAACACGAATTGGACCTGCTCCAGGGCATGGTGAGGAACGTGGATACCCGCCTGGTCACCCTGACCGGACCGGGAGGCATGGGGAAGACCCGCCTCGCCCTTCAGGTCGCCGCCTCGCTGGTGGATGAGTTTCCGCACGGCGTGTTCTTTGTGGCACTCTCGCACATCAACGATGCGGCCATGGTCAATCCGGCCATTGCCGGCGCGCTGGAGGTCGGCGAGCTCCAGGATCAACCCCTCCCCCAGGCACTTCAGCGGTTCTTGAAAGCCCGCCAACTGCTCTTGGTGCTCGACAACCTCGAGCAGGTCATGGGCTGCGGTCCGATTATCAACGAGCTGCTCGCGCACTGCCCGAAGCTGAAGATCATTGCAACGAGCCGTGAGCGTCTGCATGTGAGCTGGGAGCACGAGGTTCCCGTCGCGCCGCTGAGCACGACCCCGCTGGCTGCGCAGACGACTTCGCCCGCCATCGCCCTGTTCGTCGACCGGGCCCGGATG
>JBIOXT010000150.1:0-6068 GCA_044869795.1 bacterium
GGGCGCAAAGCAGGCCGCCATCTTAGAGGCCGAGGGCGACCGGCAGGCCGCGATCCTGCGCGCCGAGGGCTTCTCACTGGCGCTGGAGAAGATCTATACCGTCGCCAAGGGCATCGACAGCAAGACGCTGACGCTGCAGTACTTCGAGGCACTGAAGGCGCTGGGTCAGGGGGCCAGCACGAAGTTCATCTTCCCGCTGGAGTTCACGAAACTCCTCAAACCGCTGGCAGAGATGACGGGGGAAGCGACCGAGCGCTAGAGTTCAGATGATCGCCTGCTCGGTCTGCGGGTCGAACAGGTGCATCTTGCGCATGTTACAGACGACTGCGATCGTGTCGCCCATCTTCGCCGAGGTGCGCGCGTCGACGCGGGCGACGATCGAGCTTCCCCCGGCAGTGAGATAGAGAATCACATCGGAGCCCAGCGGCTCGTGCACGTCCACCCCCGCCACAATCGTCCACCCGGCGGGGGCGTCGCCGGCCAGCGCGCGGTCCTGGATGTCCTCGGGCCGGATCCCAAAGACGACCTTCTTCCCGACCCAGCCGGCGAGGCGCCCCGCGGTGTCCGGGGGGATCTCCAGCGCAAACCCGCCGGCGTCGACCCTCGTCGTCCCGTCCCGCGCCGCCAGCGTCGCGTCGACGAAGTTCATCGCCGGACTGCCGATGAACCCGGCGACGAACAGATTGGCCGGCCGCTCGTAGAGATTGAGAGGGGAATCGACCTGCTGCACGAGGCCGTCCCGCATCACGACGATGCGATCGCCCATCGTCATCGCTTCGACCTGGTCGTGCGTCACATACACCGTGGTCGTCCGCAGCCGGGCGTGCAGCTTCTTGATCTCGGCGCGGGTCTGCACGCGCAGCTTCGCGTCGAGGTTGGACAGCGGCTCATCCATGAGGAAGACCTGCGGCTCGCGCACGATCGCCCGTCCCAGGGCGACTCGCTGGCGCTGGCCGCCGGAGAGCTGCTTGGGCTTGCGCTCGAGCAGCCCCTGGATCCCCAGCATCTCCGCCGCTTCCTTGACCCGGCGGTCGATTTCGGCGCGCTCGTACTTGCGGAGTTTCAGCCCGAAGGCCATGTTGTCGTAGACCGACATGTGCGGGTACAGCGCGTAGTTCTGGAAGACCATCGCGATGTCGCGGTCTTTCGGCGGCACGTCGTTCACCCGGCGGTCGCCGATGTAGATGTCGCCCCCGGTCGCCTCCTCCAGCCCGGCGATCAGCCGCAGGCAGGTAGTCTTCCCGCAGCCCGACGGCCCGACCAGCACCGTGAACTGCTTGTCGGGGATCTCCAACGAGACGTTGTTGACCGCGGTGACGCCGCCGAACTTCTTTGAGACGCCTTCGAGCTGGACGCGCGCCATGCGGCGATCTCTACGGTGCGCTGAGTCGTTTCTTCAGCTCGTCGATGACGGGCACCGGCGTGGGATCCACCTTCCGCAAGAGTGCGAGGTAGACGCTGGCCAGATCGCCGATGGCGATGATCGACAGCAGGCGGGCCAGTTTCCCGGTACCGGCGGCGGTGACCTCATGCACCGATCCCGCCCGGGCAAAGGCGAGCTCCCGGGTGATCTCGACCCGCCGGCGCAGCCGGTCCGGCTCGCCGGGATCGTGCAGGACCACCACGGCCAGCCGCTGCGCGAGATCATCGTCGAGGCCCCAGCCCACGGTTTCGTTGTGGTTCAGTTCGGGGAACGTGTTCCAGACCGCGAACGTCTTGGCATTCTCATTGAGCTGATCCTTCCAGCGCTGCGCAGCCGGCTCGAGGAACGGCGTGGCGCTGTAGATCACCGGGATGCGGTGGAGAAACGCGGCGGCCAGCGCGCGCGACTGGCTGGGGGCCTCTGTCGACTCCTCAGCGTTGAGGGTGGCGGTGAGCACGTCGGCGGCTTCGGCGGCATCGGCATCGAACGCACCGGTCATCCCGTTCCGGCTGAGCGCGGAGAGCATCGGGAGAAACATGTACGGCAACGCCGCCCGCGGCGGCAGCCCGGCCGGGACGATCACCGCCTGATGCCCCCGCGCGGCCGCCGCCTCGGCCAGCGTCCCGTCCGAGGTAATCGCGACACAGATCGCGCCGCGCCGTGCCGCCTCGTCGTACGCCGCCAGCGTTTCCTCCGTATTTCCCGAGTAGCTGCAGACGAAGGCGAGGGTCTGGGCATCGACAAAGGCGGGCAGCCGGTACTCCTTGACCACCGCCACGGGGATCGGGACGTCATCGAGCAACAGGGTGCGGAGGAGGTCGCCGCCGATCCCGGAGCCCCCCATCCCGATGGCGACGATTGCCGAGGGGGCGACGTGATCGAGCGCGACCGTGTGGCCCAGCGCCCAGGCCTCACGGCAGAGCTCGGGAAGGCGGAGCACCAGGTCGAGCATGCCCTGTGGATCACCGGCGGTGCGGACGAGCGCATGACGGACCATGGCTGCACGGACAAGGTTCGGGCGCCTGCAAGGCGACACCTCCAGGCAGGGGCCGCTTCCACGGCGGCGCGAATCCCCTCCAGCATGAGGGACAAGCTGCCCTTCGCGCGGACCGACCGGTTCAGCGCGAGCGAATTGCGGCGCCTGCGGGATCTGCGCGACCACATCAAGATCGCATCGGTCCACCTGCCGCGGGCGCTGCTGCGCGACCTGCTGGGGATTCTGGAAGGCGCCCGCCCTTGGCAGGTCCCGTCCACCCCGATTCCGGAGATGACCCGCGCAGAACTGCTGCGCGCCATCCGCTGGCGGCTCGGGACCATCCCGCCGTCGGGGGCGCAGGCCGCGGCCGCGTTCGTGGCCCGGCATCGGCGCCGGCCGCCCGCCCGCGGCGGTGGGCGCGTCGCCAAAGGGGCAGGCGCGTGAGAGTCCTCGTCACCGGTGGTGCCGGGTTCATCGGCTCGCACGTCGCCGACGCCTATGCGGCCGCGGGCGACGACGTGGCCGTCGTCGACAACCTCACGGCCGGCCGCCGGGAGTACGTCCCCGCCCAGGCGCGGTTCTATGAGCTCGACATCCGCAGCGAGGAGCTGCGGGGGGTGATGGCCCGCGAGCGGCCCGAGATCGTGAACCACCACGCCGCGCAGGCGTCGGTATCGTTCTCCGTGCAGCACCCGCGGGACGATGCCGACGTCAACATCATCGGCACCATCAACGTGCTGGCGCTGTGCGCGGAGTTCGGCGTGCGCCGGGTGGTCCTGGCCTCGACCGGCGGCGCCATTTACGGCGAACCCCAGCGTGCGGGCCCGATCGACGAGACGCACCCCCTCCAGCCGCTGGCGCCGTATGGGATCAGCAAGTACGTCGGCGAGCTGTACCTGCAGTACTTCAGCCGGGGCGGCCCCGCGGCGGCGGTCCTGCGCTACGCCAATGTCTACGGCCCGCGGCAGGATCCGCACGGGGAAGCCGGCGTCGTCGCCATCTTCACGCAGTCCATGCTCGACGGCCGCGCCCCGGTCATCTTCGGCGACGGCACTCAGACGCGGGATTTCGTGTACGTCGAAGACGTCGCGCGGGCCAACCTCCTGGCGTCTCGATCGGAATCCTCGGCCACGGCAAACATCGCCACCGGGATCGAGACGACCGTGAACACGATCTACGGCGACCTGGCGCACATCACGGGCTTCACCGCACCGCCGGTGCACGCGCCCGTGCGCAAGGGCGATGTCTACCGCATCCCGCTCGACCCGAGCCGCGCGCGCACGTGGCTGAACTGGACCCCGCAGATCCCCCTCGACGAAGGCCTCCGACGCACCGTCGCCTGGTTCGCCAGCCGTTCCGCATCGAATAACCCAATCGAGTCATAGACAGCCCGCAGTCCAGCGCATAGAATCGGGACCAACCCAGATCGGTGCCAGGCACCGATCGAGAGGGTTTACCCGGTGCTGGAGGGGCACTGCACGCGAGGCAAGGAAATGCCCCGGGCGCCACGCGACAACTTGGACAGCACCGTATACCACATCACGGCACGCGGCAACAACCTGGAACCCATCTACTTCGACGACGCGGACCGATACGTCTACTTACGGATGCTCGCCACTGCACTGAAGCGGTTCTCGATCCGTCTCTTCGCGTACGTCCTGATGACCAACCACGTTCACTTGCTCCTGGAAACGCTCAAACCGAATATCTCGGCGACTATGCACCAGATGCACGGTGCCTACGCGAAGTACATCAATCGACGCCATGGACGCTGGGGGCATCTGTTCGGGCAGCGCTTTTTCAGCGAAATCATCACCGACGATGCGCACTTCCTCGAACTGAGCCGCTACATCCCGCGCAACCCGGTGCGGGCCGGGCTCGTCGACGATCCGATCGACTATCCGTGGAGCAGTTATGCCTGCTACCTGGGGTTGGGCGAGAACGCGTTGGTGGATACAGGACCGATATTGGAGCTCATCGTCCGCAATCCCGCGCAGGCCCCGGCGGAATTCGTAAGATTCGTGCGAGAGCCCGTCCGCAGCTAGCCCCGAGCTCTCGCGAGGTCCGGCGGAGCCACCGTGAGGTCCCGGCGTGCCAGGCACCGGGTCAGGGGCCGGCGTTGCCATGCCGGAGATCTGGCACCGGGTCAGGGGCCGGCGTTGCATGCCGGAGATCTGTCGCGCACGGCTGACGCAGGGAGTTTCAGCAGCATAGCCAAGGAAACCCCATGCACCGCCCGCGCGTGCTCGCGTTTATCCTCGCCGGCGGGAAGGGCGAGCGTCTGTACCCCCTCACGCGCGACCGCGGCAAGCCGGCCGTGCCCTTCGGCGGAAAGTACCGCATCGCCGATTTTGTCCTCAGCAACTTCGTGAACTCCGGCATCTACGCGCTATACGTGCTCGTGCAGTACAAAGCGCAATCCCTGATCGAGCACCTGCGCAATGCCTGGCGGCTGGGCGGCGTCCCGGATCACTTCATCATCATCGTGCCTCCGCAGATGCGGCGGGCCGAAGTCTGGTACCAGGGCACGGCGGACGCCGTGTACCAGAACTTGAACCTGGTGCGGGACTTCCACCCCGATGTCGTGGCCATCTTCGGGTCCGACCACATCTACCGCATGGACATCAGCGCGATGGTCGAGTTCCACGCCGAGCAGAGCGCGGACGTCACCGTCGCCGCCCTGCCCGTATCGATCGAAGAAGCCCGCAGCTTCGGGGTGATCGAGACGGCCCCCGGCGGACGGATCGTCAGCTTCGAGGAGAAGCCGGCGCTGCCCGCACCGCTGCCGGCGGATCCACTCCGCGCCTTCGCGTCGATGGGCAACTACGTGTTCAGCCGCGACACGCTCGTCGATGCCCTGCTCGACGACGCGCGGAAAGACACCGACCATGATTTCGGACGGACGATCATCCCGGCGATGGTGCCCGACCAGGCCGTCTACGCGTATGACTTCCTGCAGGACCACATCCCCGGGCTGCGGCCGTACGAGGAGCACGGCTACTGGCGCGACGTGGGCACGATCGGCGCCTACTGGCAGGCGCACATGGACCTGCTGGGCGCCGAGCCCCGGCTGGATCTGTCCAACCCGCGCTGGCCGATCCTCACCGACCCCTTCCCCGGTCCATCGGCGCGGGTGATCGACGGCCAGCTCAACGACGCGCTGATCGGCGAGGGCACGATCGTCGAGGGCGCCGCCGTGCGCCGGTCGATCATCGGACGCGGCGTGCAGATCGAACGCGGCGCGGTGGTGGAAGAATCGATCGTGATGGATCACACCATCGTGCAGTCCGGTGCGCGCCTGCGGCGCACCATCGTAGACCGGTACAACATCGTGGAACGCGGCGTGGTTACCGGCGACGATCCTGATGCCGACGCCCGGCGGTTTCACGTCGACGGATCAGGCATTACCGTCATTCCCCGCGGCCAGACCCGCTTTTAAGACGCCGTCTCCCCCGTCTTCCCGGACTCCACCGTCTGGCGCCTCATGGCGCAGAAACGGGACGCGGTGTGATTGGGTAGACTGGTAGTTGAGATGCCCCCATCCGAGGCCCAGCCGCGCGTCGCCATCGCCCACGTCTGGCCGCAAATCGAAGGCGGGCGGTTCCCGATCAAGCGGATCATCGGGGATTCGGTCACCGTCGAAGCCGACGCCTTTGCGGACGGGCACGA
>JBIOXT010000151.1:0-7286 GCA_044869795.1 bacterium
GTCGCCGTAGGGGCAGCCGGTGACGAACACGCCGTCCGCGCCGGCGTTGAGCGCGTCTTCCACCCAATCCGGGCGCACGAAGCCCGAACAGGGCACGCGGATGATGTGGACGCTGGGCAGCGCGCGCAGGCGCTGGCGCTCCAGCAGCGGCTGGAGATCGACGGCCCAGTCGCAGATGAACCCCACGACCTTGGGGGCGGGACCGCCGGGCGCGGCCGCCGCGCCGGGCGCACGCTGGGGAGACGGGTCGCTCACGACGCCGCTTCCACCGGGCGCAGCGCCTCGGCGACCTGGGCACGGATGTCGCGTTCCAGAAACTTCGGCAGCTCCAGCGCTTCAAACGGGCACGCGCCGATGCAGATGCCGCACTCCACGCACCGCGACTCCAACACCACCGCCAGCAGCGTCCGGTTCTGCGCCGCCTTGCTCAGCCCCGGCGACGGTGAGGGAACCATGATGATCGCGTTGTAGGGGCAGTCGAAGTAGCACAGTTCGCACCCGGTGCAGTTGCCGTCGATGATCTGGGCGACGCCGGAGTGGCGGACCCCCATCTCCACCGGGGCTTCGCGCCGGCTGATGTACGGAATGGCCAGCCCCAGCACGAACAGCACCACCAGCAGCACCACGACCGCTCCGGGGGACATCGCGTTCAGCAGCACGAACGGCCACAGGAAGAAGACGTCGATGGGAAAGGCGGCCGGCGCCGACGCGGGCGTCGCGGTTTCCACGCTGGTCGCCGGAACGACGCCGGCGAGCAAGAAGACCAGCCCCACGCAGAACAAGACCCACAGCCCCGGCGGCCAGATCTTCGGATGCCGCAGCCGGATGTAGTGCCACCACAGGAACAGGTACAACGTCGACGCCGGGAAGATGTGCAGCATCAGCGCCCGTACCAGCGTCGCATCGCTGACCCCACTGCCCCCCAGCAGGAGCCTCACCAGCGCCGGGCCGATCAGCGGGACGCTCTGCAGCATGGCCACCGTCATGGTGGTGATCGCGACCGCGCGGTCGTCCCAGACGAGCTGGTAGCCGGTCACGCCGATGAACCCCGCGAACAGCAGCAGGATCATGCCCGAGATCCACGGGTTGTCCCGTGAGAACAGGTAGCGATCGGTGAACCAGTTGCGCAGGAGGTGCAGCAGGATCGCCACGATGAAACCGTCGGCGGCATAGCGGTGCACGCCGCGGATGATGTCGCCGTAGGGCACCCCGCGCGTCACGTACTGCACCGATTCATAGGCGCCGCCCAGGCTCGGCACGTAGTAGAAGAAGAGGAAGATTCCGGACAGCACCAGGGTCAGCAGGAAGAGGTTGGAGAGCCCACCGGTGTAGTACAGCGGGTTGAAGTCGGTCGGATAGATCCGGTTGATCAGCACGTCCAGCCGGAGCGTGCCGCGCAGCACGCCGGTCATCGTCCGTCCGAACCGGCTGGGCCGCTCCGCGACGGCGCTCATCGCTCGGCCTTTCGCGGTCCGATGATGCCCATCTTCCGCAGCAGGAGCACCACGAACGAGTACGCGATCAGGAGTCCGCCCACGAACGTGCCGCCGAACAACCAGTGGTTGGTCGCCTCGCCGAAGATGATCCCCAGCGCAAATACCAGCGAGACGGCGCAGAGGAACAAGATCCCAACCGCGTAGATCGTGCGCACGCGCTCCCTCCCTATTCGATCATCGTTCGTGGTTCGTCGCTCGTCGATCCACCAGACCCCGTCGACGATCCACGATCGATGAACGACGATCGGAGGACCTTTTCATACAGCCCAATCCGGCGTCGCACCCGCCCCGCCGCGCGGTCCTGCGCATAGAGCCAGAACCCCAGGTACAACAGCGCGGCGACAAAGACGACCGCGTAGCCGGCCGTCCCCAGCCACGCTGCGGCGGTCGGCGTCTCCCAGGCCCGCAGGAACCGCCCCCAGCCCGCCCCCAGCGCCCAGATCGCGAGGATGAATGCGGCGAAAAATGTCAGCGCCCGGACCCCGCCGCCCGGCGTGGTCACGTCTGGGCCGCCGCGCGGGCGGGGACGGCCGGCGGTGGAGCCGCCCGCTGGCGCCGCCGGTAGCGCAATTCCCACAACAGGCCCAACGACAGCACGACGAACGTGACGACCATGATGATCGGCGGCTCGCGCACGATCACCGCGATGTTGAACAGGATGAGCGCGGTGAACACCAAGTAGTAGATGATCGCCAGCGCCCCGACGACGAAGAAGAACGGCCGTTCCAGCGGGCGCCGCCCCTTGCTGCGGTCGAGGAACGGCACCAGCATCCCGAACCCGATCAGCAGCCCCGGCCCCAGGCCCGCCCACAGCGGCGGCGTGTACTTCACGTACTGGTACAGCGCCAGGAAGTACCAGTCCGAGAGGATCGGCAAGGGCGTGCGGGTCGGATCGGCGCGCCGGCCCGACTCCGCCGGCAGGACGATCGAGATGAAGATCAGGATCGCCATGAAGATCACGGCCGGCGCCCACGACATGTTCAGCCGCGACCGCCGCGTCCGGCCGAAGAACACCTCGACCAGAATCAGCAGCACCAGCGAGATCCCGAAGTGGATGGCATAGAAGCGGGTGATCGTGGCCTGGCCGATGGCCGGCCCACCCAGGAACACGTAGGCGATCATCGAGCCGAAGCCCAGGCCGCCGATCAGCGGCAACTGGTCGAAGTAGATCGGCGTGGTCAGCACGACTTTCGCCGCCCAGAACGCCCGCTGGTTCCAGATCAGCAGGTAGCCGGTGATGCCCGAGATCATCGCCAGGATCAATCCGGTAAACGCCAGCATCCACGACAGCTCCCCCGGCTTCTTGTACTCGCCGAGGAAGTACATCCGCCACAAACGCAGGAAGATCACGGTGATCAGCGCATCCCCGCCGTACTTGTGCAGACCGCGGATCAACCCGCCCATGGTCAACGCGAGGGACCCCAGCGAGAACGGGCCGACCTCGTACTGGATGCGCTCAATCGAGGTGTAGGCGCCCGTCGTCGTGGGGTCGTACCAGATCATCAGCAGGAAGCCGGTGATCACCGTGATCAGCCAGAAGTAGTACAGCATCGGCCCCAGCAGGTAGATGGGGTTGTCCTGCCGCGCCACGAGCGTCTCGTCGAACAGGTTGAGGTGCTGCCGCCGCTCGCGCATCCAATCCCGGAGGCGTTCCCACAGGTCCCCCAGACTCGGCAGCGGCTGGCCGTTCATGCGATCCCTCCCGGCTCGACGTCGGTGACGACGATCTCCTGACCGCGGACTTCAAACAGGAACGTGCGCGGCGGGCGCGGCGCCGGCCCCGAGAGGACCCGCCCCGGGACCTGCTTGTCCGCCGGATCGTAGATGCTGAGGTGGCACGGACACGCCATCAGGGCGTGCTGCCGGGGCGGCGGCGGCACGAACCCGCCGTAGCCGGCGGTGACCTCTTTCCAGTTCGGCACGTAGTTGTAGATGCAGCCCAGGTGGGGGCAGATGCGGGAGAAGATGATCAGATCGCTCTCCGTGACCTTGGGCTGCTTGCCCAGCGCCGTCGCCCACTGCAGCGGCAGCTCGATCTGATAGGGCAAGCGGATCACGACGCCGGGCACGTTGGCCGCCTTGAACCCTTCGGGGGTGTACTGCGGGTATTTCTGGGTGAAGACAAAATACTTCGAATCCCAGGGCTTGGCGACCTCCGACACCGTGGCGACGACTTTCGCTTCCCCCTTCGCCACGTCCAGCAGCGTCGGCGCATAGATCTTGAACGGCTCGACGTTGGGTTTGAGGAACCGCAGCAGCGGTGACGTGATCGCCGCGAGGCCGGCGAGGATCGGCGCGGCGATGGCCAGTTTCAAGAACCGGCGGCGGTCTACCAGCGGCGTCTGCTGATCCGAGGCCATGCTAGGGCTTCCCCGGATAATCGTACACGAATGTCCAGATGTAATTCACCAGTGCCCAGACCTGATCTTCGGTCAGCTTGCCGCGGTAGCTCGGCATCTCACCGCGGCCGTCCATGATCGACTGGAACAGCTCCGTCGGCTTACGCTGCGCCATCAGGTTGATGTCGGTGAAGATGCCCGGTCCCTGGCCGCGGGCCCAGTCCCAGAGTCTTCCTCTCAGCGTGTCGCCGAGCGGCCCGCGTCCGTCGCCCCGTACGCCGTGGCACGACGCGCACGTCAGCGGCTGGTTCTGGCCGCCGGCTTCGACCTGGACCTGCCAGGTGTCGTAGATCTGCTTGCCCCTGGCCACCTCGGCCGGGGTCGTCGCAAAGGAAAATTCATAGAAGATGACGTGCCAACGCTCTTCATCGGTCAGCTTGACGCCGAAGGTATTCGCACCGTAGGCCGGCCGCGGTCCAAACGACGGCATCGCGGTGTGCGGACGGCCGCGGGTCACCGTTTCATACATGCTGAACGGGCTGTTCAACCGCATCTGCACGGTGTTGTGGAAGTTGGCCGGCCGGCTGGGCAGCTGCTCCCCCTCGACGTTGATCCCGAAGAGTCTGAGGAAATCGGTGAGCAGACTCTTGCCCGACGACTTCAGATTCGCCGCGGCCGGGCCGTTGCCGAGGCCCTCCGGGCCGTGGCACACGACGCACTGGGCCTTCTTGAAGACCTCCGCGCCGGTGACCGCCGACGGATGCACGGGGACAATATCCCCTTCGGCGGGCGCCAGGTCGAGGCGGTGCCCGCCCATCGCGCGCGACACCCCCACGGTGGGTTGACAGGCGCTGACCAGAAGGGAACCGACGATCACGACCGCCAGCAGGGAGAGGATTCGGATGGACATCCCGCCTCGTTTGATTCTTCTCACCAAGAGATGAGTCCTTTCGAGCGACGTCGGAGGCCGGCGGCCAGTCCCGCGGCCAGCACGACCGCGACCGCCGCCGCCGTCGCTGCGGGAATCCAGGCGCGGCTGACCGGGAGTGCCTGCAAGGCGATCACCACCGGGGTGCCGGCGGCCACGTCACGCGCCTCCCAGCGCGCGAGGAGTTGATCGCCCAGCCGCAGCGGGGGCAGCGGCGTTCCCCCCTGCACATCGACCCGCACGCCGGGGACGCCGACCACCACTTCCAGCCGTTGAATCCGGAAAGGAAACATCCTCGAGAGGACCATGGCCTCCGACGACGGCAGCGCATAGCTGTAGACGATCTCGGTCACACCGGTGCGGAACACCAGCGTCCCGGCAAACCCATCAGGCATGTCCCGCGGGGCGCGCAGCCCGCGATGAATCGTCACGTACGCGGCGGCGGGGGGCAGCGCGAAGTGTACGTCGCGTGTGACCGGTGGCCCGGGGTTGCCGACCCGCATCGCCTCGGAGATGCGCAGGTGATCGGGGCGAGGATCGATGGCGATCAGCAGCAGCCCGATCTGCAGTCGATCCTGCAGGGACGGGCTCTGAACCGCCGCCGCTCCCGCGGTGGCGGCGCACAGGACGGCGAGCGCGCCGAACAGCCGCAGCACCAGACGCTTACGACTCCGGAGGGTGATCGTCGCCGACTGCCGGGGTGTCTCGCAGCAGCGGCGCCAGCAGGTAGACCACGACGAGCACCGCTACGACGACGATCGTGATGCTCACGCCGGTCACGGCGTCGCCTCGCCCGCGGGCGCGCCGGCCTGCCGGGCGACCGCACGCGGCACCGCGACGCTGGCACGCCGCACGCCGAGCGATATCGCAATCCCGGCGCCGGCGGCCACGACGACGCCGCCTGCCCACAACCACATCACCAGGGGATTGACCAGCACGCGGAACGTGGCCCGTCGGTCCGTCGACCAGGCCGTCAGCACGACGTAGAGGTCATCGCGCCAGGAACTGCGCAGACCGATCGCCGCCATCGCCTGATCTTCCGCGATGTGGTAGACACTGCCCGGCCGGATGATCCCCACCGGGTGGGCTCCGGCCGTGACCGAGAGCGTCGCCGTCGTCACACGCACGCCGGGCCGCAGCGATTGTTCCAGCCCCTCGTAGCGCAGGCGATACCGCCCCACGGAGAGCGCGGCCCCGGGCGACAGGGTGGCCTGCGTTTGTGTCGCAAACGCCGTCGAGGCCGTGATGCCCACCAGGATCAGCAGCAGGCCGAGGTGCACGATGTACCCGCCGTAGCGGCGGCGGTCCCGCGCAATGAGGGCGATCAGTGCGGCCGGAAAGGAGTCGCCGGCCGCGCGGCGGACACGGACGCCCCGCGCAAACTCGACGGCGATCGTCGCGGCCACAAAGCCGCACAGCGCGAAGACCAGCAGGACCCCGGGGCTGCGCAGGCCGGTGCCCGCCAGCGCGAGCGCCGCCAACACCCCCACGGCCGCCGGGGCGGCGATGACCCTGCCGAACTCCATCGCCGCGACGCGCCGCCATGACAGCAGCGGTCCCACGCCCATGATCACCAGCAGCAGGATCACCACCGGCGTCATCGCCTGATTGAAATACGGCGGGCCGACGTTGATCCGGTCGCCGGTGATCGCCTCAGCCAGGATCGGGAAGATTGTCCCGACCAGCACCGTGGCGGCCCCCACCAGCAGGACGAGGTTGTTGGCCAGAAACGCGCTCTCGCGGCTGAATGCCGATTCCAGCTGAGCCGCCGACCGCAGCAGCGGCGCGCGGGAGATCAGCAGCGCGAATGCGCCCACCAGCACGACCGCCAGGAAGGTCAGGAAGTACAATCCGATCGCGGACTCGGCGAAGGTGTGGACCGAACTGACCACGCCGCTGCGGGTCAGGAAGGTCCCGAAGATCGACAGCGCAAACGCAATGAAGATCAGGGACAGGGTCCAGCCGGCCAGCATGCCGCGCCGCTCCTGGACCTGGATGCTGTGCAGGAATGCCGTGGCCGCCAGCCACGGCATCAAGGCGGCATTCTCGACCGGGTCCCAGGCCCAATACCCGCCCCAGCCGAGCACGACGTAGGACCACTTCGCGCCGAACAGCAGCCCCAACGTCAGGAACAGCCACGCGGCCAGCACCCAGCGCCGCGCCAGCACGACCCAGGTCTGGTCGATCCGGCGCGTTACCAGCGCGGCAATGCCCAGCGCGAACGGCACCGTCATCCCGACAAAGCCGAGGTACAACGCCGGCGGGTGAATGGCCATCCACGGATTCTGCAGCAGCGGATTGAGGCCCCGGCCGTCCGGCGGCGGCACCGGCAGCTGCGCGAACGGGTTGCTGGTTCCAACCAGCAGCGCGGTGAAGAACGCCATCACGCCGAGGATCACGATGCCGACGACCGGCGCCAGTTCAGGGTACCCGCGCAGGCTGCGCTGCGCGGCAACCCCGTACAGACCCAGGATCAGCGCCCACAGCAGCAGCGAGCCGGCGTGGCCGCCCCAGAACGCGGCC
>JBIOXT010000152.1:0-8434 GCA_044869795.1 bacterium
AACGTGGGATCAGCGCTATGAGAGCGGCGAGCGTCCTCATGACGGGTCGCCGTCGGCGTTCGTGACGCGCTGGCTGCCGTATCTGCCGCGCGGCCGGGCGCTCGACGTCGCCACGGGTCTGGGGCGGAACGCGGTGCTGCTGGCACGCTCGGGCTATCGGGTCGACGCGGTGGACATCTCGCCGGTGGGGTTGGAGATCGCGCGGGCCCGCGCGAGGAGGCGCGGCGTGCGCGTCCGCTGGATCGAGGCCGATCTCGATACGTGGACGCCGGCGGCCGGCCGCTATGCGCTGATCGTCATGGCGTTCTATCTGAACCGCACGCGCCTGCCCGATCTGATGGCCGCGGTGAAACCCGGCGGGGTGATGATCGTCGAGACGCACCTCCATCGGGACGGCACGCCGCCGCGGTCGCGGTTCCGCCTGCGTCCGGGTGAGCTCCGGCGCCGATTTGCGACGTGGGAGATCCTCGAACTGGAAGAGGGGATGTTCGTCGACGGCGGGCGCTGGGAGCTGGGGCGCATCGCGGCCCGGCGCCCGGGAAGCCGGCCGCTGAAGACCCTCTGCCGCTAGGCTGAGATCACGTCAGCGCCCACGCCTGCCGCCAGCCCTCCGGCAACGGGAGGTCAGCAATCTTGGCGTAGAAGGCCCACATTCCATGATGGAGCGTTTCGTGTTGGAGCAGCCGCATCAGATGCCGGGCCAGCGATGGCCGGTCGCCGCCGCCCCAGTCGATGATTGTGTCGCGGCCGCCGGCGGGCAGGCCGCCCAGCGTGTCGAACAGCAGGCTGTCCAGGGACTGCAGGTAGGCCGCGACATCGTCTTTTGAGCGCTCCAGGTTGCGGCGGCGTGGCTGCGCGGCGAAGTCCATCCTCCCGCTGCCGATGGCGGCGATGTAACAGGCTTGAATGTCGCCCACGTGGCGGACCTGCCGGATCAGCGTGCCGAAGTCAGGATGGGGCGAGAAGTTGGTCACGGAGTAGGGCAGCGCCGCCAGCAGCTCGTAGGTCAGGCGCCGCGTCGCCGCCCACTCGGCCGCCCAGCCTTCCAGATCCGCGGGGATGCGAGAAGGTTCGCTCATCATGATGGCATCGTTATCTCCATCGCGTCCGTATCCCTTCGTGCCGCGGTGCCGGCCGGGCAGAGGGCATTCCACACCGCCGGGGAATGAGTGTGCGGACATGGCCGCATCCCGTCGCACGGCGCCCGTCATTGCCATCGACGGTCCCGTGGGCGCCGGCAAGAGTACGGTCGCCCGCCTCCTGGCCCAACGCCTGGGATACCGGTACGTGGACACCGGAGCCATGTACCGCTCGGTCGCGCTGGTCGCGGTGCGGCAGGGGATCGATCTCACCGACGAACCGGCCGTCGTCAGGGTGGCGGAGACGATGCGCGTCGAATTCCAACGCGACGGCAGCCGGCAGCGCGTCCTGGCGAACGGAGTCGACGTCACGGAGGCGATCCGCAGCCCTGAGGTCAGTGACGGGGCGTCGATCGTGAGCGTCTATCCCGCCGTGCGCCGGGCCATGGTCGCCATCCAGCGTCGTCTCGGCGCGGCCGGCGGGGTCGTGATGGAAGGCCGGGACATCGGTACTGAGGTCTTCCCCGACGCCGAGGTCAAGATCTTTCTCGACGCGACGCTGGACGAACGGGCCCGCCGGCGCTATGAAGATCTGCGCAGCCGGGGCATCGCCGTCGATGCGGACAAGATCCGGCGGACGGAGGACGAGCGCGACCATCGCGATGCGACGCGCGCGCACTCACCCCTGCGCCCCGCGGCCGATGCCGTCATCCTCGACACCACCGGTCGCTCGGTCGACGAGATCGTGGAGACCATCATGGACATCGCCGCGCGGCACCGATGAACGACACCGCGGCGGTGCCCGCGGCGCCCCCGAGCCGGTTTCGCGCGGCGGTGGCGGAGGGCTGGTATCAGGCCTGGAAGAACCTCGTCGTGCTCTTCGCCACACTCGCCTTCCGCATGAAGGTAGAAGGCCGAGAGCACGAGCCCTCGCATGGTCCGTTCATCGTCGCGGGCAATCACGCCAGCGCGATCGATCCGCCGCTGGTCGGCTGCGTGATCCGCCGCCGGGCAGCCTACATGGCCAAGGAAGAGCTCTTCTCGATTCCCGTCCTCGGCGCATGGCTCCGCTCGGTCGGGGTCTTTCCGGTCAAGCGGGGATCCCCCGACCGCCGGGCCATCAAGCAGTCGCTGCAGACGCTGGAGCATGGCGGCGTCCTGGTGATGTTTCCGGAGGGGACCCGCAGCGACGACGGGCGGCTGCGGCCGCCGGAGCCGGGCGCGGCCCTGATCGCCCTGCGCACGGGCGCGCCGGTCCTGCCGGTGGCCGTGATCGGCAGCCAGCGCATCCTCCGCAAGAACGCGCGGTGGCCGCGGTTTGCTCAGGTCGTCGTCCGGATCGGACCGCCCCTGGCCGTTCCCCGCATCGAGGGCCGGTTGGACCATGCGGTCCTGGAGTCGTGGGGGCGCCGGATCATGGACGCGATTGCGGCGATGCTCCCTGAGGATCAACAGGCTCAGGCGCGATGACCTCCAGCGCGTGCGGGACGACCCGGAAGCGTGCGGGGACTTTGCCGACGCTCTCGCCGTCGGCGTGAATTGCCAGCGGGGTGGCGCTGGTGACCTCGACCTCGCGGGCGGTGGTGTGGAACACTTTCGGATGCAGCAGGTGCGTTCCCGAGAACAGCTTTGGCAACACCGCCAGCGTTTCAACCCTCCCCAGATCCTCGGCCCAGACGACCGCCAGCTGGCCGTCGTCGATGCGCGCATGCGGCGCCATGAGCATGCCCCCGCCGTACCAGTTCGTGTTGGCCGCCGCGAGCAGGAACATCTTCACCGTCTGCGCCCGGCCATCGATGTTGATCAGCGACTCCACGGGGCGGTAGGCCATCAGCATCGTGACGATGCCCGCGATGTAGAGGACGGTGCCGCCGACGTACCGCGGCCAGTGGTTGACCAGCTGCGCCACTTCCGCGTCGAAGCCGACGCCTGAGATCGTCGCGTAGAAGCGATCGTTGACCTGGCCCACGTCGACGCGCCGGCGATGGCCATTGAGCACCAGACGCGCGGCCGCGGCGGTGTCGAAGGGGATCCTCAGACACCGCGCCAGGTCGTTGGCGGTGCCGGCGGGGATGAACCCGAGGGCGGGGAGCTGCGGCGCCTGGGCGCGCAGCAGTCCGTTGATGACCTCGTGGTTTGTCCCATCGCCGCCGACGGAGATGATCGTATCGTAGCCGTCGAGGGCAGCCTGCGCGGCGAGCTCCCACGCGTGCAGCCGGCGCTGGGAGACCGCCTCGTGGACCTCGACGCCGCCGTGTTGGAGAATCTGCTGGACGGCAGGCCAGGCCCGGCGGGCGCGCCCCTTGCGGGCGATCGGGTTGATGATCGCAAACAGGCGCCTCGGCGCAGGCACGCCAACCACTATACGCGCACCGCTCCAGACACACCTGTTTCGACCGGATGGTGTATTCTACAACTGTGGACATCGTCGTCGCCAAGCACATGGGCTTCTGCGGTGGGGTGAAGCGGGCCGTGGAGATGGCCCGCAGCACCGCGGAGGGCGCGTCCGGCGCCGTCTTTACCTGGGGGCCCTTGATCCACAACCCGCAGGTGGTGGACCGGCTGCAGCAGGGCGGGGTCCGCGTCGCCGATGCGGTGGAGGATCTCGAGGGCGAGGCGTTCGTGGTCTCCGCCTACGGGGTGGAGCACGCCGTCCTCGACGCCGCCCGCGGCAAAGGCATGCGGGTGGTCGATGCCACCTGTCCGGTGGTGATCCGCGCACACTCGCTGGCGTTCAAGCTGGTGGAGGAGGGCTACCAGTTGATCGTCGTCGGCGACCACGGCCACCCCGAGATGGTGACGCTGAAGGAAGCGCTCGGCGACAAGGTCACCATCGTCCACGACCGGGCCGAGGCGCGGGCGGTGAAGCTGCGCGGCAAGATCGGGGTCCTGTCGCAGACCACGCAGTCCATGGAAAACTTCAGCCAGGTTGTGGCCGACCTCGCCCTGCGGACGAAGGAGCTCAAAGTCGTCAACACCCTGTGTCCGGCGATCACCGTGCGCCAGGAGGAGGCCGAAAAGCTCGTCGATGAGGTCGATGTCCTCGTGGTGGTCGGCGGCCACTTCAGCGCGAATACGACGCGGTTGTGGGAGATCGGACGCGGCCACGGCCTGCCGACCTATCACATCGAAGTACCCGATGAGATCGATCCGGCCTGGTTCGAGGGGGTCCAGCGGGTCGGGGTCATGTCCGGCGCCAGCACCCCCGAATGGATCATCGCCGAAGTCCTGCACCGGCTGGATGCGATCGGGACGGAGTCGAACGTTGGACGCTGAAAGCAGCAATGCCACGATCCGTCGTCGCGATCGTCGGTCGCCCCAACGTCGGTAAGTCGGCCCTCTTTAACCGTCTCGTCGGACGCCGCACCGCCATCGTCGAAGACCAGCCAGGCGTCACCCGCGACCGCCTGTATGGCACGGTCAGCTGGCGGGACCGCGAGTTCACGCTGATCGATACCGGTGGGTACGTCTCGGCGTCAGACGAGCGGATCCTCACCCGGGTCCGCGAACAAGCCGCCCGGGCGGTGGAAGACGCCGACCTGATCCTGTTTGTCGTCGATGCCCGCGACGGTCTGACGCCCGAAGACCAGGAGATCGCCGGATACCTGCGCAGGAGCCGCCGGCCGGTCCTCATCGTGGCGAACAAAGTGGACCATCCCTCCCATACCGGAGCCTATGAGTTCTACGCGCTGGGGCTCGGCGACCCCATCGAGATCTCGGCGGTGCATGGGTTGGGCACCGGCGACCTGCTCGATCAGATTGTCGCCGCGCTCCCCGAAGACGCCGCGGAGGTCCCCGAAGAACCCGGGGTGCGGGCGGCGATCGTGGGGCGGCCGAACGTCGGCAAGTCTTCCCTGCTCAATGCGATCCTGGGGGAAGATCGGGTCGTCGTCGATGAAGTCCCCGGCACGACCCGTGACGCCGTGGACACGATTCTGATCCGAAACGGCCGGCGGCTGACGCTGGTGGACACCGCCGGGCTGCGGCGGAAGGCGCGGATCGGGGCAGCCGTCGAGCGGTACAGCGCGGCTCGGTCCCTCGCCGCTGTCGAGAATGCGGACGTCGTGGTGCTGGTTCTCGATGCCGGTCGGGCACCCGCCGACCAGGATCAAGAAATTGCCCGCTATGCCCTCGAGAAAGGGCGGGCCTGCGTGATCGCGGTCGCGAAGTGGGATCTGGTCGCGCACACCCCCCATGCCGAACCGGCGATGCTTGCCCCCCTGCGGAAGGCCATGCGGTTTGTCTCCTTCGCCCCGGTCGTTATCACCTCGGCCCAGGAGGGATGGGGCGTCGCGGATCTGCTCGACCGCATCGAGCAGGCCGCGGAGGCGCACAGCCGGCGAGTCCCCACCGGCCCGCTGAACCGCGTGCTTGAGGAAGCCGAAGCCGCCCACAACCCGCCGGCCGACCGCCACGGCAGGCAGCTGAAGATCTACTATGCCACGCAGCCCCGCACCAAGCCCCCGACCATCGTCCTCTTCGTGAACAACCCGGAGCTGTTCGAGGATGAATACCAGCGCTACCTGGAAGGGCGACTGCGCGAAACCTTCGACTTTGAGGGCACCCCGGTCCGGCTGCTGGCCCGTCCGCGGAGCCGCCGGGCGTCTGTCCCCGAATAGGGGAGGACTGACCCGACGGGTTCCTGGGCATATCCGTGGTGTGACTGTTCCCACGCCGTTTTGGGCGCTCTTCTTGCTGGCGACCGCCGCCGTGCTGCTGACGATCGTCTTGTTCGCGGTGCGCGACATCCTGCGGCGCCGGAGGATGGAGCGGGCCATCCGCGATCGGCTGACCGGGGCATACTCGTCGGACTTCGTCCATGAGGTCTATGAGGCTGAACTCCGTCGGGCGGCGCGGACCGGTGTCCCGTTTTCCGTGGCGTTTCTTGCCCTGCACGAGCGGGACGGGAGCAAGACCGCCGTCGGCGCGCAGGTCGCCCTGGCGAAGTGGCTCCATCGGAACATCCGCAGTTCGGACTACGTGGGGCGGCTGGGCAACGAGGAATTCGTCCTGGTCTTGCCCGAGACGTGGGAAGACGATGCCGCCGATCTCCTGCGGCGCATCAGCACGTCGATCCGCTACAGCCCGTCCAGCGGCGGCCGCGAGGTGAACTTGACCTGGGACAGCAGCGTGGCCACCTGGAGTCCCGAGCATCCCGCCGTCTGGGAAGCCGCCCGCGAGCGTCTGCATCCCCGCCCTGAAGCGCCTCCGACCCCCGGCATGAGCCTCGGGAACGCCTGAGGATCGATCAACTCCTCACAATTCACAACATGCTATAATTTCCTGCGCGGGCCGTAGCGCAGCATGGTAGCGCGCCTGAATGGGGTTCAGGAGGCCGCCGGTTCAAGTCCGGCCGGCCCGACCAACCTGCTCGTACCAGCTGAGGACACGCAGCGCCCTCAGCGTGTTCCAGCGGCTGGGCCGACCGTCGCCGTCCTCGAGCGCAAAGTGGACCTTTCCGGGACGCGTGTTCTCCAGCAACCAGGTGCCATCGGGCTGCTGCTTGGATCGGAGCAATTCGATCGCCTCGCCCATCCGTGAGTCCGGCACATCACCGACCGAGCGGAAGTACTCGAGGGCACGCAGGACGTCGTAGTGCCAGCGGATCGGAAACGAGAGTTGCAGCCACGCCGGGTTGACGACTTCGCCGGTGCTCTGACGCCGGAACAGCTTTCGCTCGAGGAGATACTCCTCACCCCCGCGTCGAGCCGCGATGGATTCCGCAGAGCCTCCGGTTGCGCGCTCGTGCGCCAACAGTCCTTCCAGGACGTTGATCGTGGTCGCGAAGGACGAGCGGACGGAACCGTTCTCCACCTCGCAGTTCCACCCGCCGTCCTCGAGTTGCTCACCAAGCAGGCGGGCGACCACGCCATCCACATCTTGATCAAAGTAGGTGCCCAACGTGACGGTCCGGCCATTGATGCACGGCTCGACCTCGCCGCTGAAGAACGGCTGCCCGGCGTGCTCCCAACGGCAGTGGTCTCTGACCAACGCCACCGCGCGGCGGACCCGGGCCGAGCCCGGGTCGACCCCGAAATCGCGCAAGAGCTGGAGTGTCGGCAGCGTGGCCGTCCAGGGCTGGCCCTGGTTCTCGTCGCGCCGCCAGCCCTCCGCCGGGAAGCACGCGCCTCCCGCCCACTGGCCGTCATCGCCCTGCAACGCCAGCAGTCTGGCACCCCAGCCCTCGGTGGCCACCCGGGCACGCTCCGCCGCGACAACCTCAGCAGGCGCATGAACGAGATCGCGCAGCACCTGCCAGCGGATGGCGGGGTCCGAATCGAGCAGCCAGTCCAGGACGGTCATGCGGCTGAGTCTAACGAAGCTGCCGCTGAGTTGTCAAATGTCCACCTCTCCTCGTGTGGTACGCTTCGTTCAGGATGACACGAATTGCAGCTTTTGCTGCGGCACTTCTCCTGCTGGCCGTACCCGCGCTCTCCGCCCCCACCGACGTGGTCGACGTCAGCGTGCGCCCGGGCGTGACAATACGTTACCTGGCCACTTCACCGGAAGGGCAGGTCAAGGCTGCGGTAATCTTGCTGGCGGGCGGCAACGGGGCGCTGCAGCTCGGCCCAACGGGAACCATCGGCAGGCTTGGAGGAAACTTCCTGATCCGCTCACGCGAACTGTTCGCGCGTCAGGGATTCTTCGTCGCCGCTGTCGACGCGTCATCCGATAACCAGAACGGAATGAACGGCGCGATCCGCCTGTCGGCCCAGCATGCGCAGGATGTCGGACGTGTGATTGCCGATGTCCGGACCCGCACGGGTGGAGCGGCGGTCTGGGTGGTCGGGACCAGCGCCGGGACCCTTTCAGCCGCGAATGTCGCCGCCCGTCTCTCGGGAGCGGATGCGTCGATGCGCCCCGCGGGTGTCGTGCTGACGTCAACGATGACGACTCTCGGTGCTCCCGAGTGCGGAAGGACCGTGTACGACGCCGGGCTCGCTGACATCCGGATCCCCGTCCTCCTCGTCTCGCACGAGAACGATGCCTGCCCGTGCAGTCCCGGCAGCAGCGCCGTGGGATCCCGGCTCCTCGCCGCTTGCTCCGGGGCGCCTTCCAAGGAACACAGAACCTTCACCGGCGGGACGCCGCCGATCGAACCGCCATGCGAAGCGCGCACCGCGCATGGCTACTCCGGCATTGAAGAGTCTGTCGTCGAGTTCATCGCCGGATGGATCAAGAGCCATTAGCGCCGGTAGCCTTAACCAGAGGCCATGCCTGAATAGGCAGATGGTAGCTTGAACCTTGCCTTACAAAATCTGTCAATACCGTACATGGGCTAATCTGCAAGATTCTTTGCAACTCCCTCCTGGAGGGAGTTGTGTTCGGTCACTCAAAATTCCGACGAACAGCGG
>JBIOXT010000153.1:0-2426 GCA_044869795.1 bacterium
ACCCGCGTGCCCGTCATCGGCGATGACGTCGATCAGATTGTCGGCGCCGTCTACGCTAAAGACCTCCTGATCCTGCTCGCGGACGGCCGCGCCGACGCGCCGGTCTCCGGGGTGATGCGGCCCGTCCTCTACGTGCCGGAAACCAAACCCGTGGTCGACCTCCTCGAGGAAATGCGGCACGGCCGGTCCCAGTTGGCGGTCGTACTGGAGGAGTACGGCAGCACCGCGGGGATCGTCACCATCGAGGACCTGCTCGAAGAGATCGTCGGAGAAATCCCGGGCGAATACCGCCCGCAGCCACCGCTGGTGCATCTGAACCAGCCCGACCGGATCATCGTCGACGCGGCGATCGACCTAGCCACGCTCAGTGATATCTGCGGGGTGACGCTGTCGGGAGAAGGAGCCAACACGCTGGGTGGGTTTGTCTTTCATCACCTGGGGACGATCCCAGAACCCGGGACGAGGTTCACGGTCAAAGGCCTGGAGTTCACGGTGGAGACGGTGATCGGCCGCCGCATCGGGCGCGTGGAGATACGCAAAAAGACAACGAGATGAACAGACTGACGAATCTAGCTTTCTCTAGCGTGCGAGCTCGTAGGCGACCCCCGCGGCAAGGGAGGCGGCCTGAGCGACCAGCTCGGGCTGGATGCGCGACACGACATCCTTCGGCGTATGATAGGCGTCCTCGTCATCCCCGGTGAACAGGAACACCACCGGCACGCCGATCCGTTCGAACGACACATGGTCACTGCGATCCAGGCGGAACCGTTTCACCCGCACGTTGAGGCGGCCGGCGACCCGCTCCGCAAGGTCCAGGACACTCCCGCTCCCTGCGGAGTTGCCGATCTGCAACTCCGGTCCACTGCCGACCATGTCCATGTTGATCATCCCGACCACCGTCCCGGTCCGGTGCTGAACATAGTGCTGCGAGCCGAGGAGCCCGAGCTCCTCCGCGCCGAACGCGATGAACTGGATGGTCCGCGCCGTCGGCAGGCCCGCAAGCAGGCGCGCCGCCTCAAGGACCGCCGCCACCCCCGAGGCGTTATCGTTGGCGCCCGGGCTGCCCGGCACGCTGTCCAGGTGGCCGCCGATCACCACAATTTCATCCGCGGCCCCCGACCCGGTCTTGATGCCGATCACGTTCTCCGCCCGCCGCTCCTCCACGATCGTTCGCACCATCAGACGGACCCTCACCGGACCGGCAGCCAGCGCCTGCAGCACCTGGCGGCCCTCCTCCTGCGAGATCAAGACGGCGGGAATCGCGGCCGGCGACTGCAGCGTGCCGGTGGGAACCGGCCCGGGCCGGTTGTTGTAAATCACCACGGCGAGCGCGCCCGCGGCGGCCGCGCGGGAGACTTTTTCAGAGAACAGGATCTGCCCCCGCTCGACCAGCACAATCCGGCCGCGCAGCATCTTGCCGGCAACATCTTCCCCGCGCCCCAGGCCGGCGGCCACGACCTCCCCGTCGAGTCCCTCCGGCGGCGTCGACGCGGAGTAGAGCAGAGTCACCGGATGCAGCGCGGGCTGCGCGGGTGCCGTGACGACTAGTACCGGTGCGGCGGATTCCTCACACGCCTGAAACGGAAACGTCTGCCGTTCGACGCGGTAGCCGAGCCGCTGGAACTGTTCGGCCACGTAGTCGGCCGACCTGGTATAGGCGGGGGTACCGGCGACGCGGGGACCAATCTGCTGGCTGAGAACGGTGATGTGCGCGAGCGCCGAGGTCCCGGACGACGGCGGCAGCGACTGCGCCAGCACGGCGGCCGACAGCAGCGCAGCCAGCAGCACCGCCGGGGCCGCCACGCTGAGCCCGCGGCGCCACACGGTCCCCTGCCCTCCCCTACGCCGCAGCGGGCCGTTCCTCCGCGAGGACCGGGTTGATCGCCTTCATCGTCGCCTTGACGACGGCTTCGTGCGGATCCGCGGTGTACAGCGCCGACCCCAGGAAGTGGCGTTCCTCTTTGGCCGGCGTCCCCGTGACGAGCAGGATGTGAATCGCTTCGCCCTGGTCGAGCGGCGTCCGGGCGATCTCTTCGACCGCCACGTCCCACTGCGGCGGCAGCCATTGCCGCACGGCGGTCACCGTCGCCTCCACGAGGAGGCGCAGCCCTCCGGTGCCGAGGATCGACCCCTCCGCCTGCCCCGTGACCCGCCGGCCGTCGCGCTCCAGCTCGACCGTCGCCGTGCCCCGGCCCTCCTCGATCCCCAGGTCGATCCGGCGGATCGCCACGCGGCGCTGGCCGTTCCCCGGCACAGGTCCCGGCATCAATGTTTGTGCGCCGTGAAGAACGCGCGATTCCGTGCGCTTTGCCATCGTCGAGGCCCGGCTGGCCATGGTAATCAGGTCGTCCACGGTGGCATCGTAGTGGATGTCCTGCCGTTCCGTGCCGCGCTTGCCGCCGGCGACGCCGACCGACGCGCTGACG
>JBIOXT010000154.1:0-15528 GCA_044869795.1 bacterium
GGCCCCGGCGTGCCGGCAAAACGCGTTCGGTTCGACCGAAGGCCTTCTCCAGCCGGAGCAGGGCTTCATCGAGACGGTCATCTGCCAGGGTTAGTGACAGGCGCACGAACCCTTCCCCGTGCCTCCCATAGCCGGAACCCGGGGTGATGAGCACGCCGGTTTTCTCCAGCACCTGCGTTGCGAATTCGGCAGACGATGAGCCATCGGGTACCGGGACCCAGACGTAGAGGGTCGCCTTGACGTCGGGAGCATCCCAACCGATGCGGCGCAGCGTCTGCACGACCCGATCGCGGCGGGCCTGAAAGATCCGCACCCGCTCCAGCACGGGCTCGCGCGGTCCGGTCAGCGCGGCGATACCCGCCTGCTGAACGGCCCTGAACACCCCCGAGTCGATGTTCGTCTTGATCGTGGCCAGGGCGCTGATCGCCTCGCCGTTCCCGACGGCAAACCCGACCCGCCAACCGGTCATGCAGTACGGCTTGGAGAGTGAGTGAAACTCGATCGCGACGTCCCGTGCGCCATCGATCTCCAAGACGCTGGGAGGACGGTACCCGTCGAAGCCGATTTCTGAATACGCGTTGTCATGGACGAGCAACAGGTTCCACCGTCGCGCGAATTCGATCGCGTCGGCAAAGAACTGCAGTGGCGCCGTGGCCGCGGTCGGGTTGTTCGGATAGTTCAAGAACAGCAGACGGGCCCGCTCCAGCACCTCGGGAGGAATCGCTTCGAAGTCGGGAAGGAACCGCCGCTCCGGCGTGAGCGGGAAGGCGTACGGGACCCCGTCGGCAAGGATGGTCGACGAGCGGTAGACGGGATAGCCCGGGTCGGGAATCAACGCCAGATCGCCGGGATCGAGCGTCGCCCACGGCAGGTGCGCGAGACCCTCCTTGCTGCCGATCAGCGCCAGCACCTCCGTTCCCGGATCCAGCCGCACGCCAAAGCGACCCTCGAACCATCCGGCGACGGCCTGGCGGAAGTCCTGCGTGCCGCCGTACGGGGGATAGCGATGGGTGCGTGAGTCGGAGGTGGCCTCCATCATCGCGTCGACGATGTGCGCCGGGGTGGGCAGATCAGGATCGCCGACACTCAGACTGATGACGTCGATCCCTTGTGCCGTCAGTGCGGCCTGTTTCCGGTCCAGGTCCGCAAACAGGTAGGCGCCGATCTGCTCAAGGCGCTTGGCTACATGCATCGGTAAACCCCCAACTCTCCCTCACTCTAACATGGCCGCGATTGCCGCGGCGACCTCGGTGGGCGTCTGGGTTGTCGCGTCGATCCAGCGGATCCTCGGATCGGCGCGGAACCAGGTGAGCTGTCGCTTCGCATAGCGTCTGGTATTGTGTTTCAACGTTTGGATGGCTGCCTCCAGCGTCGTCGTTCCCCGGAGATGCGCGGCGATCTCCTTGTATCCCAGGCCCTGCATCGAAGGGACCGTCTCCGCATAGCCGGCGTCGAGGAGTCCGCGGACTTCGCCCACCAGCCCATCGGCAATCTGCTGATCGACGCGGTCGTCGATTCGCCGGTACAGCACCCGGCGGTCCATTGTCAGCCCGAATCGGAGCGTATCACCCGCGGATGACCCGCGCCGCTGCACCGCGCTGATGGGCGTCCCAGTCGCCTCGAAGACCTCCAGTGCCCTGACCAGCCGCCGGACGTTGCGGGGATCGATCCGGCCGGCTGCGACCGGGTCCACCGACGAAAGCCGGCGATGCAGAGCCCCCGGGTCCGAGCGCTCGGCGTCTTCAAGGCGCCGGCGTAAGTCCCACTGCGGGGCGACCTCGGGGATCTCGAGATCGTCGGCGACCACGCGGATGTACAGGCCGGTCCCGCCCACCAGCAGCGGCCGCTTTCCCCTCGAGCGGACCTCATCGATGGCGCGGCGGGCCAAACTGCGAAAGCGCGCGACCGTGAAGACCTCGCCCGGATCGGCGACGTCGATCAGGTGGTGGGCAACTCGCTGGCGCTGCGCCGGCGTCGGCTTGGCCGTCCCGATATCCATGGAGCGATAGACGGTCCGGGAGTCGGCGGCGATGATCTCGCCCTCGATTCGTTCCGCCAACGCGATTGCTGTTGCCGTCTTGCCGGTGCAGGTCGGGCCGCAGAGGACGACTAGCGTCTGAGAAACCATCGATCAAGCTGCGCAAGCGGCACGCTGACGAGGGTCGGGCGCCCATGGAAGCAGGTGTAGGGATCGTCGGTTTTCGAGAGATCACGGATGAGGGCGACCATTTGCTCCGCGCTGAGGGTGTCCCCCGCCCGGACGGCGCTGTGGCATGCCGTCCCGATCGTCAAGCGTTCGAGCAGCGTGGTGGCCGCCCGCGTCTGGTCGCTCTCGGCAAGTTCGGTCAGCAGATCCTTCAGCAAGTTCGCCGGAGAACGGGTCGCGATCTGCGGGGCCGCCCGCAGCAGCAGCGTACGATCGCCGAACTCTTCAAACGCGAACCCGAGCTGCTCGATGGCCGCTCGATTCGACAGCAGCAGGGTGATCTGCCAGGGGTCGAGCTCGACGGGAATGGGGGTGACCAGGAGCTGCCCTACCGCCCCGCCGGCGGCGCGCTGCTTGAGCAGGCGCTCGTACAACACCCGCTCGTGTGCGGCGTGCTGGTCGATCACAATCAGCCCGTCGGGCGACTGCGCCAGGACGTAGGTGCCGTAGACCTGACCGAGCAGCCGCATGGCCGGCAGCGGGCCGGTGCCATCGACGGCAGCAGGGAGGTCTTCACGGACCCCAACGCTGTCGGCATCCAGAGATAACGCGGTGGCTGCCGCTACCGGGTAGCCGACGGCGGCCTGATCGATCGCGCGAATGAGCCGTGCTTCCAGCAGCGCAGACCGAGCGGTGCGGGCCACGACCCCGAAGACGCGTTGATCGTCGTCGAACCGAACTTCCATCTTGCGGGGATGGATATTGATGTCCACCCGCTCGGGCGGGACGTCCAGGAAAATGACAAACAGCGGGTACCGATCGTCGGGGAGCAACTGCCGGTACCCCTGCTCGACGGCTCCTGCGACGACGCGGCTGTTGACGGGCCGGCGGTTGACGTAGAGGTACTGCTGCCGGCGGCCTGCCCGCGCCAGTTCGGGCCGGCCCAGCCAACCGGTGATGGTTGCGCCGGCCGAGTCGTGCTCGAATGGGATCAGCGCCGCCGAAGCGGCGGCGCCCAACACGGCCGCAACCCGGTCCGCCGTGGTGCCAGCCGCGTACGTCAGGACGTCCTTACCGTCGTGGACGAGCCGGAATGCCACCGTCGGGTTCGCCAGGGCGATGCGGTTCACGGCGTCCACGATCAGCGCGAACTCCCGGCCGGCGGACTTGAGAAACTTCCGGCGGGCCGGTGTGTTGAAGAACAGCTGCCGGATGGTCACGGCCGTCCCCACCGGGGCGCCCAACGCGTCTCGGGTCGGCGATTTCCCCCCGGTCAGCCGGAGGCGGTGGCCGGCTCCATCTTCGACCGCGCTGACAATTTCAAAGTGCGACACCGCGGCGATGCTGGGCAGTGCTTCCCCACGAAACCCCAGCGTCCGGATGGCCAACAGGTCGTCCGCCGTGCGGACTTTGCTTGTGGCGAACCGCTCAACCGCCAGCGGCAGATCATCGGGATGAATACCGGCGCCGTTGTCACTGACCCGGATCAGCGACGATCCGGCCGCGCCGATTTCGACCACGACGCGGGTTGCACCGGCATCAAGGCTGTTGTCGATCAATTCCTTGACGACCGACGCGGGGCGCTCGACGACCTCACCGGCCGCGATCCGCTCGGCGACGGCTTTCTCGAGCACGTGGATCCGGCGCTGAGCAGTCTCTCGTTCCCTCGTTCCCTTGTTCCCTCGTTTCCGCATTATCGGTTCTTGGGCAGGTGCCGCTTCATCCGGACGATCTTTCCGGCTCGAGCGCCGGACTCGGCGCTGGCGACTTTCTGGCGGACTTGCTCGATAAGCGTGTGCAGCGCGGCCATCGCATCGAGCGGGGTCATCGACTCCAGGCTCATCGTCAGCAGCGACTCCTCGACCGGCGAGAGCTGGTTCAACGGCAGCGGAAGCTGCTGGGCGCCCAGGGCCCGGGACGGCAGCGGCGGGAGGAAGGTCTGCTCCGCGGCGGGTGCGCCGCCGCTGGACTCCAGATGGCGCAGGATGCGCTGCGCCTGCTCGATCACCATCGGCGGCAGACCGGCCAGCCTCGCCACGTGGATCCCGTAGCTGCGGTCCGCCCCGCCGTCGACGACGCGCCGCAGGAAGACGACGGTGTCCCCCTCTTCGCGCACGAGCACGTTGACGTTGCGCACGTGCGGCAGCAGCGCTCCCAGCTCGATGAGCTCGTGGTAATGGGTGGCAAACAGGGTCCGGGCGCCGACGTGATCGTGCAGGTACTCGACGACGGCCCAGGCGATGCTCATCCCGTCGTACGTGCTGGTCCCGCGTCCCACTTCGTCGAGGATGATCAGACCACGCGGGCTGGCGTTGTGGAGGATGTTGGCCACTTCCTGCATCTCGACGAGAAACGTGCTGCGACCGGTGGCGATGTCGTCGGTGGCGCCGATCCGGGTGAAGATCCGGTCGACCACCCCGATGGTGGCGCTGTCGGCGGGAACGAATGATCCGATGTGCGCCATCAGGACGATCAGCGCGGTCTGCCGGAGGTACGTCGACTTCCCGGCCATGTTTGGACCGGTCACGAGGACGATGGTCCGGTCCGCCCCGGACACCTGCACATCGTTGGGGACGAACCGCTCCGCGCCCGGCATGCGTTCGACGACGGGATGGCGGCCTGCCCGAACGTCCAGCACCGGGTCATCGACCAGCGCCGGCCTCACGTAGTGGGCGCCGGCGGCAACCTCCGCCAGCGCGGCGACGGCATCGAGGTCGGCGACGGCCCGCGCGGTCCGCAGCAGGGCGTCGGCTTCTCCCGCCACGGCGTCCTGGATGCTCGTGAAGAGCTCGTCCTCGAGGACCGCGCTGCGTTCTTCCGCGCCGAGGATGGCCGCTTCGCGCTCCTTCATCTCGGGGGTGATGAACCGCTCGCCGCCGGTGAGCGTCTGCTTGCGGACGTATTCCGGGGGAATTGCACCTCGATGCGCGTTGCTCACTTCCAGGTAGTAACCGAAGACCTTGTTGAACCCAACTTTCAGCGACTTGATGCCGGTCCGGCTGCGTTCGGCCGCTTCAAATTCCGCGATCCAGGTCTTGCCCGAGCGCGCCGTGCGGCGGATGGCGTCGAGCTCGGCGTTGAACCCGTCGCGGATGACCCCGCCGGCCTGCACCACCGCGGGCGGCTGATCGACGATCGCCCCCTCGATGAGGGCGGCGGTGCCCTCGTGGGTTCCAATCTCCCGCGCGATGTCCGCCAGCATCGGGATGGCGACGTCACCGAGCGCATCCGTCAGGGCGGGGAGTTTCCGGATGGCCCCGGCCAGGGCGGTCAGATCGCGGGGGCTCGCGGACCCATGGCCGGCCCGCCCGACCAGCCGTTCCAGGTCGGCCATCCCTTTCAGTCCGCCGCGCACGGCCTCGCGCATCCGCGGGTGCTGGACGCAGTGCTCGACCGCATCCAATCTGCGCGCGATGGCGTCACGGTGCAGGAGGGGTTGGAGGAGCCACTGCCGGAGTCTCCGTGCCCCCATGCCGGTGACGGTCTGATCCAGCACACCCAGCAGCGTGCCCCGCGTGCTCCCATCCGCGAGATTGCGCACGACCTCGAGGTTCCGTCGGGTCGATGCATCCAGGATGAGCGCATCGGTGGGCGCGTAGGTCATCATCGTGCGGATGTGGGCGAGCGGGCTCATCTGCGTGTCCTTGAGGTACTGCAGCAGACACCCCGCTGCGGCAACCGCCGCCGGCAGACCTTCGGCCCCGTATCCATCGAGACTGATCACACCGAAGTGCGTGAGCAGCGTTTGGCGGGCGAGGCTGGCGTCGAACCGCCAGCGGTCCAGCCCGGTCACCGCAACTTGGGGTCCGAGCAGCGCGGCGACGCGGTCGCGGGCGTCGTCGGGTACGAGCACCTCACGGGCATCGAGGCGGGCCAGTTCATCGGCCGTCTGGGCGGCCGCCTGGTTGCCGGTGAGCTCGCCGAGCTGAAACTCTCCGGTCGAGAGATCGCAGATCGCGAGGCCCCACTGCCCCTCACCGGGGAGCACGGACGCGAGATAGTGGTTGGCCCCCCGCGGCAGCGCCGCAGGATCGATCATCGTCCCCGGCGTGACGACCCTGACGACGTCGCGTTTGACCAATCCCTTGGCCTGACGAGGGTCTTCGAGCTGGTCACAGATCGCGACACGGTACCCGCGTTCCACGAGCCGGGCCAGGTAGACATCCAGGGCGTGATGGGGAACGCCGCACATCGGGATGCGCGACCCCTTGCCGACTTCGCGCGACGTCAACGTGATCTCCAGCACGCCGGCGGCCAGCTGCGCATCCTCGTAGAACAGCTCATAGAAATCGCCGAGGCGGAACATCAGCAGAGCCCCCGGATAGCGGGCTTTGAGCTCGTGGTACTGCTTGAGCATCGGGGTGGGATCGTTCCGCATCAGATGGCGCGCGCCGAGGACCTTTTCGTCGCCCGCGTCCCGTTCCCATTCTCCACAGGAGAAGGCCCGGTGGACGTGGAACGGTGCTGTCCAATATGCCAGCCCGGGCTGCTGAGCCGGCGCTCATTCCCACCCCCGGCCGCGAAAAGCAACGCGGCGTGCTCCTGGCCTCGGCTGGCTACGTCCTGGCCCTCGCGGTCGTCCTGCTGCTGTCGGTGTATGGATCCAGACCGCTGTCGCTCCGGCAGTGGGCCTTCCTGATCGGCGCCACCATCGCCTCCCAGACCGTCCTCTGGGCCATCCCGTACCTCGGGCTCGATCGCCGCATCGGCTGGGACCGCCACTACGTGTACGTCCCGATGCTGGTCAACGCGCTCCTCCTGAACCTGTACATCTACTTCGCGCCGGGCGCGCGGATGCTGCTGCTGATGGGCTGGTTCGCCTCCCTGGTATTCGTGGCGGGGCTGATCGGATTCGTCGGCGTCTTTGCGCTCAGCGCGGCGATGACCGCCGGCTACCTCGGCGTGATCGCTCTCGTCCTCAACGCCGGCGAGCGGCTATCGATCTCCGTGCGGTTCGAGGCCCTGGTGGCCGCGGCGTTCCTCGCCGTCAACCTCTACATCGGTCTCGTGTTCGAGCGGCTGCTGCGTCAGCGGGAGGAGAACCGGACGCTGCGCCGCGAGCTGCACGAGCAGGCGATCACCGATCCCCTGACCGGCCTGTTCAACCGTCGGCAGTTTGAGCACGTCCTGCGTATGGAGACCAGCCGCATCCAGCGCTACGGCGGGACCTGCACGCTGGCGATCATCGACCTGGACTTCTTCAAGCGCTACAACGACCACTTCGGGCACGTCGCGGGAGACTTGATCCTGCGCGAGCTCTCTAACGTGATGCGGCGGCAGACCCGCAGCAGCGACCTCCTGGCGCGGTACGGCGGTGAGGAGTTTGCCCTCGTCATGCCCGGGTCCACAAAGGATGCGGCCGTGGTCGCCATGGAACGGCTGCGGCACATCGTCGAGGAACATCCGTTCAAAGACGAAGAGGTCATGCCGCGCGGAAAGATGACGATCTCGATCGGAGTGGCCAGCTGCCCTGAGGATGGGGAGGACTACGACAGCCTGGTGATGGCCGCCGACCGCGCCCTGTATGCCGCCAAACAGGACGGCCGCAACCTCGTGCGGCTGGCGGCCGTCTAGCGAAACTCGCCCGGGGGTTCTTCGCCCTTCGCGACTGCGACCGCGGCCTCGGTGACGAGCGGCTCCAAGATTTCGTCCATCGCCTGCTCAAACGTGGCATCGTCGGCGATGGGGTGCGCGGCGGTGTCGCCATCGAAGACCCTGATGACCCACCGTCCGTCCGGCTGCGGGATGGCCCGGATTCCCCGCATGCCTTTCGCCGGCCGCCCGATGGTCAGCAGAAATGCCGGCTCCATATCTTCCCGATCACGACGCCGCTCCAGCAGGATGTGCACCCGCACCCGGCCGGCGTCGGCCAGTTCGCGCGCTCTTGCGCGGCACTTCTGGCCGATGGCTTCTGCGCGCTGCCACAGCATCTTGAGGGTGGCTTCCCGGGCGGCCTGTTCAGCCTGGGCTTTCGCATCGGCCGCGGCCTTCGTCTGCCGGGCCGCCTCAACCGCCTTCTTGATCCGATCTTCTGGAGTTGACATAGTTATGCTCACAGTTCACCTCCAGCACCGCACCATTCCTGCCGATAGATGCAATCGGACTGGTAGCCACAATCGAAGCAACTGCGATGCCATGTACCCGAGCGGATTGAGTGGTACATGGCGGAGGGCCGTGCGAATCGAACGCACCGGAGACCACACCGGCCTCCCGCCGGTTTTGAAGACCGGAAGGGGCACCAGCCCCCACTGCCCTCCCCCAACTAATTCCCCGATCGTGCCAGGACCCGCGCGTCGCCAACGCGCCGCGTGAATTTGATCCTATCGAAATACTCCAGCACGGTCAACGCGAACTTCCGGCTCGTCTTCAGCGTATCGCGCAGCGCGGCCACGGTGATGGAGCCGTGCGAGGCCACGTAACCGGCGACGGTCTGCTTGATCCCGGCGATCGCGTCGGTGTGGAAGTACACTCCCGGTCCGGCTTCGACCACGGTGCCGTCGTCGACGAGCGTCTGGAGCATCCGTGTGAACACCCCGGCGTCGCCGACCGCCCGCTGCAGGTCCTCACGGCTGGGTGGAGCGGTCCCGCCGGCGGCGAGCGCGCCAGCGAGCGCCGTGCGCGCTGAGGACTCCGCCGGGCTGCGCCGCGGCTGGTGTCCGGGACGCCGGATCACGACCCTGTGTGCCGCGATCTCGTTTCGCCGGACCAGGTCATCGACGACGGCCGCATAGAACCGGTCGTCGCCGGCGCGAAAGATTGTTCCTTTCAGGTCGTCCCGCGGCATCCCGCCGCGCCAGGGATGCTGCCGGTGATAGGCATCTACGGCGCCGAGGATCTCCGCGGCGAGATGGACCGCGGCGTCTCGATGAAACAGCCGATCGCGCAGCAACATCACCCGCCCTGCTTCGTGCAGCTGCCTCGCGATTGCCTCGACGTGCGTCCGCGTCTCCCCCGCTTCGCGTGCGATGTCCTCGACGGTGATGCCCCCGACTCCGCGCTGGGCGATGATGCCCTCGATGCGCGCATCGACGCCGGCCGATTGTTCAATCGCGGCCACGCTGGCCGCGGTCCGCCGCCGGATGGGCGGGTGTGGGTTGATCGCCGTCCCGCCTCCGACCATCGTCATCGGCGAGTACCGCCGCAACACGAACGGATCGCCGGCGGCGACGACCGCCGGCCGCTCCAGACGGAGCTGAGCGACGGCCGTCTCGCCCGGCTCCACCCGCGGCCGGTCCAACAGCCCGATCCGACCGAAGACCTCATCCGAGCCCACGTACATCCGGATCCGATCGAGATGCGCCAGCGCCCGCACGCCCGGCAGGAGCTGCACGCGGGCATCGATGAGGGTGGTGGCCCGAAACGCTCCCGAAGTGGCGAGCACCTGTCCCCGCTCGATCTCGGATTTGTCTGCGCCGATGAGGTTAACGGCGACACGCGACCCGGCGGCGACTTCCTCCAGATTCGCGCCGTGGGACTGCAGCCCCCGGACGCGCACGCGCCGTCCGAGCGGAAGGAGTTCCAACTCGCTGTCCCTGCGGATGCGGCCGCTCCACAACGTCCCGGTGACGACCGTGCCGAACCCGGTCATGATGAACGCCCGGTCCACCGGCAGCCGGACCGGCGCATCGACCGTGTGCGGCGGCAGATCGTCGAGGAGGCGGTCGAGCGTGTCGACGAGGGCGGGAAGACCCTGCCCCGTCCGGGACGAGACCGACACCACCGGCATCCCCTCGAGGAACGTTCCGGCAGTGAGGGCGGCGAGATCCTCTTGGATCAGGGTCAGCCAGGCGGGGTCGGTGACGAGGTCGATCTTGTTGAGGACGACGATGCCCCGCTGCACTGGGAGAAATCGCAGGATCTCGAGGTGCTCGCGCGTCTGCGGCTTGATCCCTTCGTCCGCCGCCACGACGAGCATCACGAGGTCGATCCCGGTCGCCCCGGCGAGCATGTTCTTGATGAACCGCTCGTGGCCGGGGACGTCCACGATGCCGACCCGGCGGCCGCTGGGAAGATCGAAATGCGCAAAGCCCAGGTCGATCGTCATGCCGCGGCGCTGCTCTTCCTCGAGCCGGTCCGGGTCGGTGCCGGTCAGGGCATGGACGAGCGCGCTCTTGCCGTGGTCGATATGGCCGGCGGTCCCAATGACGAAATGCCTCATGAGAGTGCGGTGATGGCCGAGACAAGGATGTCGTCATTGCCGGGCAGCACGGTTCTGATATCAAGCAGGTATCTATCCTCGGCGATCCGGCCGATGACCGGCGGCTCGTGGGCCCGCAGGCGGCGGTCGATTTCGCCGGGACGCATCGGACCGGTCACCGCCAAGGCGAACGACGGCAGGGTCACGCCCGGCAGCGATCCGCCGCCCACCTCCGCTTCGGTGGGCACGACCTCGATCGTCCACCCGGAAGGCGTCCCGCCGGCCAGCCGTGTGCTGATCTGCCGCGCCTGCCGGTGCACATCATCCGCCGGCCGCGCGAGCATCATGAGGACCGGGATCTCCGTCCAGACCCGATCCGGGTCCAGGTACTGCTGCAGCGTGGCCGCGAGCGCCGCGTAGCCCAGCTTGTCCAGGCGCACGGACCGGGCAATGGGATGGGCTCTGATGCGCTCGACGGCGGTGGACGAACCGGCGACGATCCCTGCCTGCGGGCCGCCCAGCAACTTATCGCCGCTGAAAGTAACCACGTTGCATCCGGCGGCGATCGCTTCCTGCACGGTGGGTTCGTGGGGCAGCCCCCGCGCAGCCAGATCCACCAGACAGCCGCTGCCCAGATCCATCATCACCGGGATGCCACGGTTCCGGCCGAGATCCACCAGCTCGACCACCGACGCGTCGTGCACGAATCCTGTGACGGCGAAGTTCGATCGGTGCACTTTGAGCAGCAGCGCCGTATCCGGCGTGATCGCGGCCGCGTAGTCGCGGGCATAGGTGCGGTTGGTGGTTCCAACCTCGACCAGCCGCGCCCCGCTGGCGGCCATGACGTCCGGCAGCCGGAACGATCCGCCGATTTCCACGAGCTCTCCGCGCGACACGAGAACGTCGCGGCCGCCGGCGAGGGCCGCCAGGGCCAGGAGGACCGCGGCGGCGTTGTTGTTCACGGCGAACGCCGCCTCCGCCCCGGTCAGGTGCGTCAGCAGTGGCTCCGCATGGTGATGGCGGGACCCGCGGCGCCCAGTATCGAGATCGATCTCCAGCGCGGTGTATCCCGCCGCCAGATCGACCGCGTGCTGCGCAGCTGCGCTCAACGGAGCCCGGCCCAGATTCGTATGCAGGATAACGCCGGTGGCGTTGACGACCTGGGTGAGGGTCGGCCGCAGCCGGCGCGTCGCACGGGCGCGAATTTCTGCGACGAGGTGGTCGGTGGACAGGTCGGCGGGCCCGCCGCCGCGGATCGCGGCGCGGGCCTGATCGAGCACCTCGCGGGCAAACGCGACCAGCAGCGGCCGGGGCGGACCCTGCGGGTCCTCCCGTTCGATCTGCGCAATCAGCCGTTCAACCGAAGGCAGCGAGCGGAGACGATCGGCGCCGTCAGCGGATGAGGGATCCAAGGGCTAACCCGACGGCGGCGACGATCGTCATGACGTAGACGATGCGCCTGACATCGTAGCGGACGCGCGACATCATCTCGGCCTCGGATTCCCGCGCCGCGGCGGCGCTCGCCGCCCCGCCCCGCAGGCGGGTGCCGCAGTTCCGACAGACGATCTTCCCGACGGGATTTTCGGTGCCGCAGTTGGGACACTTGATCATGCGTTCTTCTCCACGCGAGTCGTTTGGCGCTGCTTCTCGGCGTGCCGCGCCTTCAATTTCTCGACGACCTCCATCGGGACATACTGGCTGCCCAGCGGCGCTTTCGACGACAGGGCCACGCCGTGAAAATCCGTCCCGCCGGTCATCAGCAGCGTATACTGCTGGGCGAGGCGCATGTAGTGCATCGTCATCGCGGGCGTGTGATCCGGGTAGTAGACCTCAATCCCCTCGAGACCTGCGGCCATGAGCTCAGGGATCATGTCGTCCCGCGCGCCCCACCCCGGATGGGCCAGGACCGGGATGCCTCCGGCGCGGGCGATCGTCTGCACGGCCTCGGCCGGGGTGACCCGCATCCGCTCGACGTAGGCCGGGCCCTGGCGGCCGATGTACTTCTCAAACGCCTCCTCCATGCTCCGCACGGCCCCCTCCTCCACGAGCGCGCGCGCGACGTGCGGACGTCCGACCGACCCCTGTGCGTACGCGCGGACCTTCGCGTAGTCGATCTTGATGCCCAGCGCGTTGAGCTTCTCGACCATCTTGGCGGCGCGGTTGGCGCGTCCATTGCGGAGGGCGGCGAGGAACTCCTGGAACCAGGGCTGATGGTGCTCGATGAAGTACCCCAGCACGTGCACTTCAGAATCCTCGACGTCGGTGTTGAGCTCGACCGCCGGGATGACTTCGATGGCCTGCTCGGCCCCCAGCGCCATCACCGCATCGACGCTGTCGGTGGTGTCGTGATCGGCGACAGCGAGGATGCCGACACCCGCGTCCTTCGCCAGGGTGACCAGTTCTTCGGGCGAGGCCGTGCCGTCCGAGGCGGTCGTGTGCGTGTGCAGATCGATGCGCATCAGTCTTCGAACTCCTGGATACGGGTGATGGTCCGTGCGCGGCCGGTCGATTCGTCGACGTCCAGCGCCACGGCGTTCAACTGGGCCGGACCCGGTGCGACGGTGAAGCGCACGGGCAACTGCGTCAGAAACCGCTCGATGATCCCTTCGCGCTCCATGCCGATCACGCCGTCGCGGGGACCGGTCATGCCCACGTCGCTGATGTAGGCGGTGCCGCCGGGCAGCACCCGCTCGTCGGCCGTCTGCACGTGCGTGTGGGTCCCGATCAGCGCGCTGACCCGGCCGTCGAGGTACCATCCCAGGGCGATCTTTTCGCTGGTCGCCTCGGCATGGAAGTCCACGATCACGACCGGGGCGTCCTCCCGGAGGCGGGCGGCTTCGGCGCGCGCGGTCCGGAACGGATCCTCGATCCCCTGCATGAAGATCCGCCCCTGCAGGTTGAGGATGCCGACGCGGGTCCCATCGGCTTTCACCACCGCCGCGCCGTGCCCGGGAACGCCGGACGGGTAGTTCGCGGGCCGGAGCAGCGCAGCTTCGGCATCGAGGGTTTCATAGGCTTCGCGGTTGTGCCAGGTGTGGTTGCCGCCGGTGATGACGTCGACCCCCGCCTCAAAGATCTCCCTGACCACGTCGGTCGTGATGCCGGCCCCGCCGGCGGCGTTTTCACCGTTGGCGACGACCAGCGACGTCCCGTGCGCCGCACGCAGAGCCCCCAACCGCGCCCGCAGGATGCGCCGCCCGGGTTTGCCGTGAATGTCCCCGACGACGAGGATAATCACGTACCTCGTACCCCGTGCCTCGAGCCTCGATAAGCCAGCTTGCGCTCATCGAGGCTCGAGGATCGAGGCTCAAGGCACGTCAGTTCATCCGTCATCGGGCGTACTCAATGAACCGCGTCTCCCGGCGGACGGTCACCTTGATCTGCCCGGGATACTCCAGCTCCTCTTCGATCTTCTTGGCGATGTCGCGGGCCAGGGTCTGCGCCGTCTGGTCGTTGACCTCCTCGGGCGTCACGATCACGCGCACCTCCCGCCCCGCCTGGATGGCGTAGGCTTTGTCCACGCCGGGAAACGCCTTGGCCACCTGCTCCAGGTTCTCCATCCGCTTCATGAACATCTCCGCCGTCTCTTTCCGCGCGCCCGGGCGGCTGGCCGAGATCGCGTCTGCGGCGGCGACGACGATCGCCTCGATGTACTTGGGCTCCTCGTCGCCGTGGTGATAGGCAACCGCGTTGAGCACCTCCGGCGGTTCGTGGTACCGCCGGCAGATATCCAGCCCGATCGCGGTGTGCGTCCCCTCGACCTCGTGGGTCAGGGCCTTACCGATGTCGTGCAGGAGGGCCGCCCGCTTGGCCATCTGCACGTTCGCGTCCAGGTAGCTCGCCAGCAGGCCGGCCAGGTGAGCGACTTCGATGGTGTGGGCGAGGAGGTTCTGCCCGTACGAGAACCGGAAGCGCAGCCGCCCCAGCAGCTTGATCTCCTCAGGATGGAGCCCGTGCACGCCGGCTTCAAACGCCGCGCGCTCGCCTTCCTCCTTGATGCGTTGGTCGATTTCCCGCTGCGCCTTCTCGACCATCTCCTCGATCCGCGCGGGGTGGATGCGGCCGTCGGCGATCAGCTTCTCGAGCGCAATCTTGGCGATCTCGCGCCGGACGGGATCGAACGACGAGAGGGTCACCGCTTCGGGGGTATCGTCGATGATCAGGTCCACGCCGGTGAGGCCTTCCAGCGTGCGGATGTTGCGGCCTTCCCGGCCGATGATGCGGCCCTTCATGTCATCGTTGGGCAGGGGGACGACGGACACCGCCACGTCGGCGGTATGGTCAGCCGCCGTACGCTGGATGGCGAGGGCAATGATCTCGCGGGCCCGGCGCTCGGCCTCCTCGCGGGCTTCCGTTTCGATCTTCTTGATGATCTGCAGCGCGTCGGTGCGGGACGCTTCCTCGACCTGCCGGAGCAACTGCTCCTTGGCCTGCTCCGCTGTCAATCCTGACACGCGTTCGAGCTCGGAACGCTGTGACGCTAAGAGGGCAGCAGCCTCCTCACGAGTCCTGGCGACCTCCTGCTCTCGCTCAGCCATCGCCCGCTCCCGGGCTTCGGCCGCCTCGATCTTGCGATCCAAGGATTCTTCACGCTGGACGACGCGCCGCTCAAGGCGCTGGACCTCGGTCCGCTGCTCGCGAATCTCCCGTTCCGCCTCGCGCTTGAGGCGGAATGCCTCGTCTTTGGCCTCAACGATGGTCTCACGTTGCTTCGCCTCAGCCTCTTTCGCGGCGTCATCGATGATCCGCCGAGCGGCCTCTTCGGCCGACCGAATCCGCGCCTCAGCGACGTATCTGCGCAGGAGGTATCCAAGGAGGAATGCTGCTAACCCCGCCACGATGGCTGCGACGATCGTGGTGGAAGGGATGGCGGGTCACCTCCTTCTGAACTTGGCTACGTCGCGGGTGCGATGTCACCTCAGAAATAGAAAAGTGGCGCGCGATCGCGCGCTCACGACCATCTTAGCACGGGAAGCGGGAAACGGGAATCGGCAAGCCGCGAACGTCGGAACCGTCAGGTGCGGCGGGGCTCCCACAATGGACCGACGGCGGGGACCTCGGCCGGAGACCGGTCCGCTGCGGGTTCTGCCACGGCGTCGCCGACGGGGGCCCGCACGGGCAACAGGATCACCTTGTCCGCGTCGGCGTCGAACCGTCCGCCGCAGGTGAACAGGAAGATCTGATGGGACGTGCTGAGCTCCTTCAGCAACTCGGCCGCGGCGGCCCGCCGGGTGTAGTCGAACGT
>JBIOXT010000155.1:0-7369 GCA_044869795.1 bacterium
CACGAGGCTTTTCTTGTCAGTGTGGGCTGAGCCACTTCGCCTTTGCTCGCGCTCGGGCTCGTATTCGCGTCTCGGCGTTGAATGGGGCTCCGGATTTGCCTAAAGCCCCCGCCTACCCGCTTAACCCGGGACAACCAACCCCCGGTAGGCCTATCCTCCTGCGTCCCCCCTTGGCTCATAACGGAGACGGAGCGGGGCCGGAATGTCGACCGGCTGTCCATCGGCTACGCCTTTCGGCCTCACCTTAGGTCCCGCCTAACCTTACGCGGACGAACCTTCCGTAAGAATCCTTGGCCTTTCGGCGGACAGGATTCTCGCCTGTCTTTTCGCTACTCATGCCGGCATTCGCACTTCCGCTTCGTCCAGCAGTCCTTACGGTCTGCCTTCACCTAGAGCGGAACGCTCCCCTACCACCGGCCGCGGGACGATACCCGCGGACGATCCGCAGATTCGGTAGATGGCTTGAGCCCCGTTGGATCTTCGGCGCAGCACCACTCGACCAGTGAGCTGTTACGCACTCTTTCAAGGATGGCTGCTTCTAAGCCAACCTCCTGGCTGTCTGAGCGATGCCACTTCCTTTCCCACTTAGCCATCATTTGGGGACCTTAGCTGGCGGTCTGGGTTGTTTCCCTCTCGACTATGAAGCTTATCCCCCACAGTCTCACTCCCGGCGAGCACGACACGGCATTCGGAGTTTGGTTGGGTTCGGTACGGATTCTTCCGCCCTAGCCCATCCAGTGCTCTACCACCGCGCCGCTCATCACCGAGGCTGCACCTAAATGCATTTCGGGGAGAACCAGCGATCTCCGAGTTCGATTGGCATTTCACCCCTACCCACAGCTCATCCCATGGTTTTGCAACACCAATGAGTTCGGGCCTCCACGGAGGGTTAACTCCGCTTCACCCTGGCCATGGGTAGATCACTCGGTTTCGGGTCTGCCGCGTGCGACTGGTCGCCCTATTCAGACTCGGTTTCCCTACGCCTCCGGCCTTCGGCCTTAAGCTCGCCACACGCGACAACTCACCGGCTCATTCTTCAATAGGCATGCCGTCAGGCATTCCGATCCGAAGATCGGCATAGCCCTCCGACTGATTGTAGGCACACGGTTTCAGGTTCTATTTCACTCCCCTCCCGGGGTTCTTTTCACCTTTCCCTCACGGTACTCGTGCGCTATCGGTCGCCAGGGGTGTTTAGCCTTGGAAGGTGGTCCTCCCAGGTTCCCACGGGATTCCCAGTGTCCCGTGGTACTCAGGAATGCCGCCGAGGAAGTCCGCGCGCTTTCGCCTACGGGGCTTTCACCCTGTGTTGCCCGCCGTTCCAGGACGGTTCGGCTAACACGCGGATTGCTCACTTCCCGACCGGATCGCAGTCCGGTCCGACGACACCCTACAACCCCGCGCAGGCAACGCCTGCGAGCTATCACACCTGTGCGGTTTGGGCTGCTCCCGTTTCGCTCGCCACTACTCCGGGAATCTCGTAGATTTCTTCTCCTCCCGGTACTGAGATGTTTCAGTTCCCGGGCTTGCCTCCGCACCGCCTATGGATTCAGCGGTGGGTCCCGCGGTATGACCCGCGGTGGGTTCCCCCATTCGGAGTCGGCCGGATCGAAGGTTGTTAGGCACCTACCCGGCCCTTTCGCCGCCGACAGCGTCCTTCATCGGCCCCTGGCGCCAGGGCATCCACCGTGCGCCTGTTGTAGCTTGAGTTACCCGCCTTAGGAGTAGCTGTTTAGAGCCTGTTCTTTCACCACCACCGCGCCTGCACACCCAGACGCAGTGGGCCCATGTGGCAGCATGGGGATGATCCCGCAGACCTCCTAGGTATCTGCGGAACCTCACGCTCGTCGGTTGTCAAGGTTCGTTCGGTCGTCCGGCCACAAAAAAGAGGGGATGGGCAAGCCATCCCCTCGGGATGCCCATCAGTTGACGTATCCGATTAACCCATCAGGCTACTGAAGATACGCAGTCCCTCCAATGAAGTTCCGGAGACCAGTCCTTATTATTGCTACTCTGCGGGGTGCCTGTCAAGGGGCGGGCGCGGGGGCCTCCGGCGATTCACGCGCTGAGGCCTGAGGCGATCACCGTCAAATCCAGATGGACGAAGACGCCGACCACCTGGGGATCGAAATGGGTGCCCGCGCCGCGCCGGAGGTAATCCAGCACCTGGTCCTCCGGCAGGCCTGCTCGGTACGGCCGGTCGGAGCGCAGCGCGTCCCAGACGTCGACGACGGCGAAGATCCGCGCCGCGAGCGGAATCTGCTCGCCCTGCAGCCCTCGGGGGTAACCGGTCCCGTCCCACTTCTCGTGATGGCAGTACGGGATGTCGAGGGCCGGCTTCAGGTAGGCGATCGACTGCAGCAGCTCACGGGCCATGTCCGGGTGGCGCCGCATGATCGTCCACTCGTCGTCGGTCAGCGGTCCGGGCTTGTTGAGGATCGCGTCGGGAATCCCCATCTTGCCGATGTCGTGCAGCAGCGACCCGCGGCGGATGTGCACGATGTCTTCCTCCGACACCCCGAGCGCGCGGGCGAGCACGACGGTTACCTCGGTTACCCGCAGCGTATGGCCCTCGGTCTCCTTGTCGCGCAGATCCAGCGCCCGGGACCATCCTTCCAGCGTCGTATCGTATGCCAGCGAGAGGTCGACGTTGGAGCGCTTCAGGTCGGTAAACAGCGTTGCGTTGTCGACGGCGATCGCGGCCTGACCCGCCAGGGCTTCGAGGAATTCCACCCACTCGGCATCGACGTGCAGTTCGCCGCGGTGGAAAACCTCCAGCACGCCGCGGATTTCGCCCTTGGCCACCAGCGGCGTCACGTAGTAGCCCTCCATCCCCTCGCTCTCGAGGTGGGGCCGCCCGGGGTCGGCCGGGGCCAGGTGCGGCACGCTGGTTGTGCGCCGCTCCAGCGCCGTGCGGCCGGCATACCCCTGCCCCAGCCGCAGGCGCGTCCGTGTCACGGCGTCGGACCGGAACCCGCGCCCCACCGCGTACTCCAGGGTCTGCGTTCTCGGGTTCAGGAGCAGGATGCTGGCGGCATGCACCCCGAGGTGGCCGGTGGCCTGGTCGAGGAACACGCTGAGTGTGACGCGGAGGTCCAGGCTGGACGTAATGGCCATGTCGATCGTGCGCAGGGCGCCGAGGCGGTGCAGGCGCCGCTCGGTCTGCTCATACAGCCGGGCCTCGCTGACCGCGCCGGCGGCGTGGGCCGCCAGCAGCGAGAGGACGCGCACGTCCTCGTCGGTGAACGTGCGCGCGCCGGAGTCGAGCTCTGCGACGCCGAGCACGCCGACGAGTTCCCCGCCGTACTGCAGCGGCACCTCAGCGACCGCGGTCACCGGGATGCCGGAGAACCGCTCGGCGCGGTGCTCCCACTCCTGGTAGCGGTCCACGACCCTGGGCTGCCGGGTCTGCGCAACGACGCCGGCCAACCCCTCGCCGACGCTGAGCCGGGTGCCGAGCACGATGGGCACGTTTTCCGCAACCACCACCTCGAGGTCGTGGCGTGCCGGATCATAGAGGTAGATGAATCCTCCGGACGCGCCGAGCAGGGCAATGGCCCGCTCGACGACCATGCGCAGGAGCGCCTGCGTGTTGCGCTCTGCCGCCAGATCCCCGGCGACGGCGAGCAGCGCTTCGAACTCAGTGGCCCGCCGCGCCATCGACATCATCTGCCTCGCGATCTGGGCCTGGGTCTGCTTACGCTCGGTGATGTCGTAGAACGCGGTGATGGCGTGGGTAATGCGGCCGGCCGAGTCGCGCACCGGACTGGCCCACACTTCAAGGGGGATCGTGCGATCCGGCTGGCGGATCTCGACATCATCGACCGTCACCTGTTCGCCGGCCAGCGCGCGGACGAGCGGCCGGCGTTCCGCCGGATACAGCTGATCGGTCCCGGCGAGGTAGGCCTGGTAGTAATCCGGCAGATCGTTGCCATCGGCGTCGGCGGCCAGGCTTCTGCCGAGGAGATGGGTAGCCATGGCGTTGGCATACGATGGCTTGCCGTCGGCGGTGACGACGAACACACCGATGGGCAGACCTTCGAGGAAGCTGATCGTTCGGCGCTCGCTTTCACGGAGGGCCTCGACAGCCAGCTTCCGCTCGGTCACATCCTCGGACACCTTCACGAAGCGCGTAATCGAGCCGTCGGCATCTTTGAGGACCGAGATCGTCGCGAGCTCCCAGTACATCCGTCCGTCTTTCCGGATCGCCTGCAGCTCGCCGGTCCACGTTCCCCCGGACCGCAGCGTGTCGAGGACCTTTTGATGCTCATCGTCCGGCAGGTTCGTCAGCACCGGCGCACGAGTGCCGAGGATCTCGTCGGCCGCGTATCCGGTGAGCTGCACAAACCTGGGGTTCACGTAGACGATCTTCTGATCGGTGTCGGTGACCACGACCGCCGCCGGGCTCTGCTCCACGGCCCGTGAGAGGCGCCGGAACTGCTCTTCCATACGCGTGCTCTCGGTGACGTCGTGGATGACGACGAGGGCCGCCGCGCGGCCGTTGAACTCGAGCGTGTGCGACGTGATTTCGACGTGCATGATGTCGCCGCCCTTGGTGAGGTGACGCCATCCGCGCGATGATTCCAGATCAGGCCGGGCGCGCTCGACGTCGGCCAGCAGCCGAGGGACGTCCTCCTGGGGACGGATGTCGGTGATCTGCATCCCCAGGAATTCATCGCGGGTGTACCCGTAGCGGCGGATGGCCGCGTCGTTCACGTCGAGGAAGCGGAGGGTGGCGCGGTCATAGATCCACATCGGCAGCGGGTTCTGCATGAACAGCACAGAAAACGCATCGCCGCCGACCCGAGCCAGGATTGCTGCGCTCTGCCGTTCGTCCATACGAAGCGACCTCACGGCTTCGGCGCGGTGAGAGGGAAACTTCCATCAAACTTCCCGTTCGCCGTTGCCTTATCTAGTTAGGTCTTACCCCCGACGTGTAACGATTACCCTACGGCGGGTTGCAGGGGAGACGTCAGTCCGGCGGGCGGGTACCTTCAACGGTGAACAGCGTGTCGTGTGAACCCATCGCCTGGAACGAAAAGCCGGAATAGGCGGCGATCTCAGTGAACCCACTCTCCGCGTACAGGTCCAGCGCTTCCTGCGCAGCATACCAGCGTGTGGCCGGCGACCGCACGTAGCGCTGGGAAGTGACCATAACGCCATCGCGGATCACTTCGTAGATGTCTTCCGTGTGCTCCAGTTGGGCGGCGGGCTCGTAGCGTGACCGTGAGCGCCGGTTGATGACGGTGCCGTCATCGCGCGCCGCAGTCTTGATCTGCCAGGTCGTCTCCGCGGGTTCGCCGGGCCGCCACAGCACCAGGAACGGCATGACCAGCACGCCGCCCGGTAGCAGGTGGTCCCAGAACCGCCGGAGGGCGGCCCGGGCGCTGGCCGGCTCGAGCACCAACTGAAACGAACTCGACGGCACGAGGATCGTGCGGTACCGCCGCGGCAGGCCGAGCGCCTCCATCGGCTGCCGGTACAGCGCGGGGATCAGCCCCATCCGGTCGGCTTTTTCGCGGCAGAGATCCAGCATCTCCGGCGAGACGTCCACACCCTCGATGTCGATGCCCTGCTGCAGGAAGTCCAGCAACAGCCTGCCCGTACCACACCCCACGTCGAGGACGGGCTGGCCGCGGCGCGCAATCAGGTCGAGGTAGAATCCCCGATCGGACCAGGATGGACTGTCGGCCCGCAGCAGGTCCCAGGTCGATGCGAGGAGACCCCGGTACTCGTAGTCGGTGAGGCCCATCGCCGGCTAGGTGGCCTCCCGCATGTGCTCCGGTAACGGCACGGCCACCGTCTCGCCGCGGACCGTCACCTCGCCGCGCGCCGACACCGAGGTCTCGACGATGACCTTCCGCCCGGTGAACTCCTTGGCGCGGGCGCGCACTTCCAGCGGGACTCCGACCGGCGTCGGCTTGAGGAAGTCCACGCGCAGCGAGGCCGTGACGAAACGGGGCGACGGTGCGGCCCCGACGGCCAGGCCCTCCGCCCGCAACGCCGCCGCGGCCGCGGTGGCCATGCTGTGGCAGTCGATCAGCGAGGCGATCAGCCCGCCGTAGACGAAGCCCGGGACGGCCACGTGATAGGGCTGGGGCTCGAACACCGCGATGACCTCCTCGCCCTCGACGCGGCTTCTGATGTGCAGCCCGTGGTCATTGCGCCCGCCGCACCCGTAGCACACCGCAAAGTCATCGGGGTAGAAGTCCTGGACCGCCGGCGCCGCCACGCTGCATCACCCGGCTTTCTTGAGCTTCTGGAGGAACTTCTTCCGGAACTTCGCCACCTTCGGGGCGACCACGATCTGGCAGTACGGCTGGTACGGATTCCGCTGGAAGTACTCCTGATGGTAGGCTTCGGCCGGATAGAAGGCGTCCAGCGGCGCGATCTGCGTCACGATCGGCGCATCCCAGATCTTCGCCGCTGTGAATTCCTTGACCACCTGCTCGGCGGCGGCCTTCTGCTCCGGTCTGTGGTAGAAGATCGCCGAGCGGTACTGCGTCCCCACGTCGGCGCCCTGCCGGTTCAGCGTCGTCGGATCGTGGATGGTGAAGAACACCTCCAGGATCTCCCGGAACGAGACGACGCTCGGATCGAACGTGATCTGCACGACCTCGGCGTGTCCGGTTGCGCCGCTGCAGACCTGCTCGTAGGTCGGATTCGCGCGGGTGCCGCCAGCGTAGCCCGATACGACGTCGGTGACACCCTCGAGCTGGTCGAAGACCGCTTCCAGGCACCAGAAGCAGCCGCCGGCCAGTGTTGCGACTTCAGACGTCATGATCGGTACCACCTCCCTGCCTCATCGTACTCTTCCCGATGAAGATCCGATGAAGCTTCAGTGAACGCTCCGTTACAGCCAACGGCGGACCTGCGCCTTGTATGCCGCATACGTCGGCCCAAACTGCTCGGCCAGGTGCTGCTCTTCCAGCGCGATGAACCGGGTGGTGATCCACCACACGAACACCGGCACGACGACTAACGGGGACAGCGTCCCCAGCGCGATCGCAAGCCCAAGGAGGAGAAACGTCATGCTGAGGTACAACGGATTGCGTGTGTAGCGGTAGGGCCCGTCGGTAATCAGAGCCTTGGATTGTTCAAACGGGGTGATGGTCGTCCCGCGCCGCCGGAATTCACCCCCCGCCGTCAGGCCAAGCGCCAGTCCGGCGGCGATCAGACCGAGCCCGACCGCGCGCCACGGCCAGTCCAGCCACCGCATAAGAGGAAGGAAGTAGTGCAGCGCCAGCATCGCAATGACCGCGGAGAAGAAGTAGACGGGAGGGTAGAAGCGCGGACGTCTCGTCGCGGTCACGTTCACGCCTTCGCTGATCATCGATATTCACCCTTCGCACCTTAGCACCGCCGGTGCGCG
>JBIOXT010000156.1:0-5692 GCA_044869795.1 bacterium
GGACTTCAGTCCTTCGGTGCGTTCAGCGGCAGACGCCGCGGTTCTTGCTCTCGCGCGGTCCAGGGTGCCCGCCAGTCGGTCCTTGTCGACAGGCTTCAAAAGATAGTCGATGGCGTTCAGCTCAAAAGCTTGAATCGCAAATTCATCATCGGGCGGAGATCCTGCGTCTGGTCGAGCTCCGCGCACGGGACGAAGCGCTGGAGCTGGTTGCCCGGAGCGGCCGGCTGGAGGATCTGGCCGACCTCGTCCACCAGGGGGCGCTGGACCCCTACGCCGCAGCGGAGATGATCCTGTCAGGGCGATGACCATCGACCACGTGGGGATCGCCGTCACCGACCTCGACGCCGCCATCTCATTCTACGCGCGGGCATTGGGCGGCACCGTCACCGAGCGGTATGACCTGGCCGAGGATGACGTGCGGGTGGCCTTCCTCGATGCCGGGGGCGCGCTGATCGAGCTCCTCCAGCCCCGGGGAGCCGACGGCCCGGTGGCCCGGTTCCTCGACCGGCGTGGTGAAGGGCTCCATCATCTCGCCTTCGTCGTCGCGGACATCGGCCAGGCGCTCGCGGATGCGCGCGCGCAGGGCCGACGGCTGATCGACGAGCATCCGCGGCCCGGTGCCGGCGGACGGCTGATCGCCTTTCTGCATCCGAAAACTTCCCACGGAGTTCTCGTGGAGTTGGTTCAGGCCCCGCACGTTGGGTAATAGTAACTAGCCCTGCCTAAAGTTCCTCACAAATTACACCGGGTTATTCCATTGCGCCTCTTGTATTGAGTCTATTCTATGGATAGAATAGCGGAGGCCCATGCCAGGAGGTGATGGCTTATGCCGGAAACGCCGCCATCGTCGGTTTCCGTCTTGCCTGCCAGTCTCATCCCACCCGTGAATAAGAAAAGCTCCATTTCTCTCGCCGCGGCGATCTTCGTCGCCGGCCTGGCTGTGCTGTTGACCGCATCCGGGATGTACGCCTGGCTGCGCAAGGACGTCACGATCGTCGTTGCCGGCCGGGCCAGATCGCACGTGACCTTCGGGGGCACGGTCGCACACGCCCTGGCCGAGGCCAACGTGCGCATCGCCGGCGGCGACGAGGTGTCGCCGCTCCCCACCGCGGCCGTGCCGGACGGGGCCCGCATCGTCGTGCGCCGGGCGGTGCCGGTTTCGGTCACGGTCGATGGGCGCCCCGTCCGGGTAACCAGCGCGGCGCCGACGGTGGGGGAACTGCTGCGCCGCCGGGGGATCGTGCTGAGGGCATCGGACAAGGTCTTCCCCGCCGCCGGTGCGGCGATCTGGAAGGATGCCAGGATCCGCGTCGTCCGCATCACGCACCGGGTCGTCGCCGAACGCACGGAGATTCCGTTCCAGGTCCGCTCGTCGACGGATCCCGCCACGCCGCGGGGGATTGTGCGGGTGAAGCAGCCGGGACGAACGGGGATCCGGGAGCGGCTGTTTCGTCTTACCCTCGCCGACGGCGTGGTCGTCGGCCGCGTACTCGTGGGATCGCGCATCGTGCGGACGCCGCTGGACCGGATCCTCAGTCTGGGCGCGCAGGTCCTCATCGTCTCGCGCGGGCAGTTCACCGGCAAAGAACTCATCTTGATGGTCGCCACGGCCTACTCACCGTGGTGCTGTCCGGGCGTGGACAACGCGACGGCCTATGGCATGCGCGCGGGCTACGGGGTCGTCGCCGTCGACCCTGCCATCATTCCGTTGGGCAGCCGGCTGTACATCGAAGGCTACGGCTACGCCGTCGCCGGCGACACCGGCGGCAGCATCAAGGGATTGCGGATCGATCTGGGGTTTGACACCAGGCGGGAGGCGATCCGGTTCGGCCGCCGGCCGGTGCGCGTCTACGTGATCGAGCGCCGCGGCAGGAAGTAACTATCATAGAGGGCGTGGACCTCGCCACGCCCGCCGGTACCGCCCGCACCCTCCGCGCCTACGGCCTGCGCCCCCGCAAGCGTTGGGGACAGCATTTCCTCGTCAGCCGCAAGGCCCTGGAGATGATCTTGGCGTCCGCCGACCTCCACCCCGACGACACCGTGCTCGAGATCGGGGCGGGACTGGGCACGCTCACCGTCGCCCTGGCCCGCCGGGCCGGGGCCGTGGTGGCGGTGGAGATCGACCCCGCGCTGCTGCCGGCGCTGCGGGCCGCCGTGGACGGATTCGACAACGTCGCCGTCGTGCAGGGCGACATCATGCAGCTCGATGCGGCCGTCCTGCGCGCGCGGCCGCCGCGCGGGCAGCCGTCTGCGGCGCCGAAGGTCGTGGCCAATCTCCCCTACAACGTCGCCTCGGCACTGATCGTCCGGCTGCTCGAGCGACCCGCCGGAATCCGCCGCATGATCCTGACCGTGCAGCGGGAAGTCGCGCGGCGTTTGGTCGCCTCACCAGGCGGCAAGGATTACGGGGCGCTCTCGCTGGCCGTGCAGTACCGCGCCGACGCGGTCGTGGTCGGACGGATTCCCGCCGCGGCCTTCTACCCGCCCCCGGAGGTTGAGTCGGCGGTGGTGCGGCTCGATCTGCTCGACGCTCCGCGGGTGGCGGTGGATGACGAGGGGCTGTTCTTCCGCGTCATCCGGGCGGCGTTCAGCCAGCGCCGGAAGATGCTGCGGAACACGCTGGCCGCCGGGCTGACGATCCGGCCCATCGACGCGGAGCGGGCATGCGCGGCAGCGGGACTGGACCACCGCCGCCGCGGCGAAACGTTGTCCCTGGCGGAATTCGCCGCCCTCGCCGGAGCGCTGGGGCGGGCCGGGCCGAAGGGTAAACTCTCCGCAGACGGGAACACCAACAGTGAGCATGCCTGAGGACCTCGACGAATTCTACTCCGCCAGCGCACGGGGGATGACCCGCTCGCTGATCCGAGAACTCCTGAAGCTGACCCGCAGCCGCAACATCATTTCCTTCGCCGGCGGCCTGCCCGATCCGTCGTCGTTCCCCGTCGAAGAGCTGAAGGTCATCGCGGCGCACGTGCTGGAAACCCAGGCGCACATCGCGCTGCAGTACGGTCCCACGGAAGGGGACCCGCGGCTGCGCGAACACCTCGTGAAGTGGATGGCCAAGGACGGGATCCGCACCACCGCGGCGCGGGTGCTGATCACCACCGGATCGCAGCAGGGGCTGGATCTGGTCGGGCGGGTCCTCCTCGATCCCGGCGATGTCGTGATCGTCGAGCTGCCGTCTTACATGGCGGCCCTGCACGTGTTCCGCAGCTACCGCGCCGAGATGATCGGCGTTCCCCAGGATGACGATGGGATCCGCACCGACCAGCTGGAGTCGACGCTGGCATCGCTGCGCCGCGGCGGGCGCCGCCCGAAGTTCATCTACGTCGTCCCCGACTTTCAGAACCCCTCCGGGGTGACGCTGGCGCATGCGCGGCGCGTGCGGCTGCTGGAGCTGTCGCGCGACTACCACACGTTCGTCGTCGAGGACACGCCCTACCGCGAACTGCGGTTCGAAGGCACGGCACCGCCGCCGCTGGCGGCGCTCGACACGGACGGGCGCGTGATCTACCTGTCCACGTTCAGCAAGACGCTGTCGCCGGGACTGCGCATCGCCTGGATGGCCGCGTCCGAGGAGTTCGTTCAGCGGTTTGTCACCGCCAAGCAGGCGGTCGATCTGTGCTGCCCGTCGCTGACGCAGGCCATCGCTGCGGAGTTTTGCGCGCGGGGACACATCTACGCCCGCATCCCCACCCTGGTCAGTCTGTACCGGCACAAACGGGACGTGATGCTGGCCGCCCTCGAGCGCGAGATGCCCGACGGCGTCAGCTGGACGCACCCTGCCGGCGGGCTGTTCCTGTGGGTCCGCCTGCCGGACGGCATGGACTCGGAGGTCCTGCTGCGCAGCGCGGTGGAAGAAGAAGGCGTCGCCTACGTCGTGGGTGCGGGATTCCACGCCGACGGGGGCGGCCGCAACGCGCTCCGGCTGAACTTCTCCTACCCGTCAGACGCCGAGATCGAGGAAGGAATCAGGCGGCTCGCCCGTCTGGTGAAGCGGCACCTGCCGGCCTTGACGACGGGATAGCCGAGATCTTCGTCAGCGTCTGGAGGTCCGTGCCGCTAGGTCCTTGGCGACCACAATGGTGATGTCGGCCCCGACGCCCGGCTCCCGGGTCACGACTGACCGCCCCAGGATTTCGACCAGCAGACGTGTGACTTCCGGCCGGCCGGCACGGTCGATGATCGTGGTCGCCTCGCGCACCGCCGGGGCAGTGTCGATGCGCACGATGCGAAACCCCAGCCGTTCAAGGCGCTGCGCGGTCTGGCGGGCCAGTCCGGGGATCCCGCTGCCGTTGAGGACTTCGATGCCCGTCGCCGCCAGCAGCTGCGGGTCGACGCCGTAAAACAGCTCGGTCATCAACTGGGCCAGCTGCGCCCGGTCCGGCTCCCAGTACACCGGGCCGAAGGTCCCCGGCAGCGTCGCCACCTTCAGGTCGCTGGAGTGCAGCCGGACCGCGAACATCCCCAGCGTGAGCAGGTCCGTCATCGTCAGGTTCGTGTGCGTGTGTTCGGCAACGGCCCGCAGCAGCGTCGGCGTCGCCAGGATCGTGGCCGGACTCTTCAGCTTGGTGAACAGTGCCATCAGGACTTTCTGCTGCCGTTCCACGCGGCCGATGTCGCCGATCGCATCGTGGCGGAAGCGCACGTACTGCATGGCCTGATCGCCGCTGAGATGCTGGCGGCCCTTCTTCAGGTCGATGCGCAGACCGGCCCAGGTGTCCGTGTACTTCATATCCTTCTCGACGTCGATCTCCACGCCGCCGATCGCGTCGATGATCCGCGCAAATGACTCCGGCCCGAGTTTGACGTAGTAGTGGATCGGGACGCCGAGCAGCCCTTCGACGGTCTTGATCGTCAGCCCCGGCCCGCCGAACGCGTAGGAGGCGTTGACCTTGGTTTCGCCGACGCCGGGCACGATCACGCGTGTATCGCGCGGGATGGACACCGCGCTGAGCCGGTCGCGTTCCGGATCGGCGCTGATGAGCACCAGCGTGTCGGCCCGCGACATGTTCACCACCTGCCGGCGGTTGTTCAGGGTGACATCCACGCCGATGAGCAGGATGTTCACCCGGTGCGTCAGCCGGAACGGCCAGCTGAATGTCCGCGGCCCCGGTGCCGGCTGGGTGATGGCGGGTTCTTCCCGCGCGAACACGCCGGCGTGGGAGAAGATGTACAGCGAGACGCCCAGGCCCAGCCCCGCCGCCACGAGCGGGATCGCCAGCAGCAGCCAGCGCAGATAGGTCCACGAACGACGGTCCCTCCGCGGAGGAACCGGGGGCGGAACCGGAGGACTCGATGGGACCGGACGGGCTGGATCGCCGGGCTGCTGCGGGATGATGGGCTCAGGCACTCCGATCACCTACCAGAAGAGCAAAGTCCATCATACGCGATCCGACCGGCGTGTCAAGGAACACTAGACTGCGGGATGGAGACAATCAGGCAAGGACTTTTCGGCGCCGCACCTAAGACTATATATACCCTGCCTCGCTCACCGTCCCGTTCCCGCGCCCCCGTTGAGGCGGGAGCCCCACGATCGGGGAGGGATGCCCTTGAAGGAACTGCACCTCAACGCCTACGCGAAGGTCAACCTCACGCTCGACGTCCTCGGACCACGACCCGACGGGTACCACGAGATCGAGACCGTGCTGCACACAGTCGAACTGCACGACGCCATCACGCTGCGGGAGGC
>JBIOXT010000157.1:0-13985 GCA_044869795.1 bacterium
GCCGGTCAGGGTCTGGCGTCCATCGGTATTCAACGGGTAGTCGTTGGACCCGTCGTGGATGATCGGTGAGACGGCGTACGGTCCGGCCCAGGTGGTACCGCCGTCGGTGGACTTTACCACGAGGAACTGATCGCGGAAGTCGACGCTGGCCGGATTTTGATCGTTGATGAACGTGACGTAAAGCGTGCCGTCGGAAGCGACCACGGGCTGGCTGAACTGGTCCTCATCACAGCGGGTGGCGCCCCCTGAGGAGTCAATCTGCTGCGTGCACAGCGTTGAGCTGGTCCCGCTGATCTCCTTGGGCACGCTCCAGGTCTTGCCGCCATCCGTGGAGCGGCTGAAATAGATCGGTGACCCAATGTAGCGCCCGAGGAAGAATTGGAACCGGGTATACGTCACGTAGACCCAGTTCTTGCGTGGACCATTGGTGGCATCGGCGGTTGCCCAAGGTTTGTCATTGAAGATGAGCGGCCCGGTGGTCCCGGGGGTGATGGCTCCCTGTCCTCGCGCTACGGTAACGGGGTCGGTCCAGGTGAATCCGCCGTCGTCACTGCTCTGGGCAATGATGCTTACGTTGCTGAATGGCCCGCCTGGGCCTTCATGGTCGGCGAGATTCACATAGTAGACCCGGCCGTTCGCATCAAAGAACAGGACCGGGTCGCCGGTGAACTGCCAGTTACCCAGCGGTGGGTGCACGTTCGTCCAGGAGGTTCCTCCATCGGTGCTCGCATATGCCGCGGCGATGATGTGCGCGTTCAGCGTGTTGCCGGTCTGCTCGAGGAGGTAAGAGTGGGAGCCGGCGACGATGTTGGCTGCGTTATTGGGGTTGACCGCGATTGTCGTCTCATTGTGGGGGCCATCGCCGTCGCAATTCAGCATCGAATTGCCGCTGAACTGGCTGGGCTGGGAAGACTGCGACTGCGTACAGACGACGCCCGCGATCGTCCCGCGGCCGGGCCCGGTTGTCCCGCTCGGCAACTGTTCCGAGAAGGTCTCGAACGTGTAGAACCCCGAGCGCTTGTCGAGGGGCTCGGTTGGATCGCGTGGCGCTGCCGCGGTCAGCCCGGTGCCGAGCATCGCGGCGACCAGCATCACTACGACGACAAACAAAAGACGACGCATCGTCTCCCTCCTTCGGGCGCGCACTGATTTGGTGGGCCGGGCGAGGATACTTATTCCCACTATTCGCGCCGGAACCGCACCGCCCCTGTGCGGCGAGCCGGGGTTGTGCTGAAAGCTATGAGCAATTTGATGGTAGATTGGTCACCGGGGCGGCATGACCACGGGAGGCAGTTCGACCGCGGTGAGCAGACCAGGCGGGGCGGTTGAGAGGCGTGGAATCGCGTTGGCCACGATCGCACAAGTCGCCTGATCCCCCTGCACGCCGCCGTGGATCGTGGCACGCAGCGGGGGAACTCCGTCGATGCGAATTTCATCGCGCGGCTCCTCGGCCCCGACCGCGATTGTCAGATCGAGCACAATCGCCGCCGATGTATCCGCCGTCCCTGTGCACTGCTGGTGGAGTCCCCGCACCACGCCTTCGGATGACAGCACGGGCTCGATCGTTTCGTGAATGCCGGTGAGGTGCCACCCCATCCCCGCCGCGATCATCGCCGCCGACTGCGGCAGCCCGACATGCGCGAGCCGTCCGCCCGACACCCCCGCCGCAAAATCCTCCGGCGCGAGCCCCGCACCCACCTTCCGCTGCAGCGGCAGGCGGCGCTGCGCCGCATCGACGACCCGCGTCACCACGATGCGGTCGACATCGCGGCACGGCGCGGCGAGGACGAGGGGCAGCAGGTCCATGACAAACCCGGGGTTGACGCCGGTCCCCAGCAATCTCACCCCTCGTTGCTCGGCAACGCGATCGAGCAGGGCGGCATCGTCCGGATGATGATGCCAGGGATAGGCCAGTTCCTCGCAGGTCGAGATGACGTTCCATCCCGCGGTGAGCAGCGGCAGCACCTGGCCTTTCACCTGGTCCAGGCGAGACTGCGTGGAGTGGATGACCAGATCGGCGCCCACGCTGTGGAGGGCCTCGGCGGCAGGGACGATCAGCAACCCCTCGGGCGCACCCGGGAGGAACGCCGCCAGAGGCCGTCCGGTTTTGTCCGGATCGACGTCGACCGCGCCCACGATCTCATACCCGCGGGTCAGGAGGATCTCGCCGATGCCCAAACCAATCGGGCCGAGACCGTAGTGAATGATGCGCGGCATCACAGGCCAAGATGTTAGCAGGAACCTGCGAAGCGAGGAAGCCGGGAACCAAAGCCGAACCAATCTCGCGTGCCGATCGCCGTCGTTGCCATTGGCGGCAACTCGCTGATCAGAAACGAATCGAACCCCGACGTGCAGGGCGAGATCGAGGCCCTTCGCGAGACGTGCGGCCATCTTGGCGCGATGGTCAGCCACGGGTGGGATATCGTCCTGACCCACGGCAACGGCCCGCAGGTGGGGTTCAATCTCCTGCGCTCCGAACTCGCCGCCGCGGCCGTCCCGCCCCTGCCGCTGGATGTCCTCGGCGCGCAGACGCAGGGATCCATCGGCTACCTGATCCAGCAGATCCTCGGCAATGAGCTGCGCCGCCGCGACATCCGCAAGCGGGTCGTCACGGTGGTCACCCAGACGCTGGTCGACGGCAATGATCCGGCCTTCCACCGCCCCACCAAGCCGATCGGGCCGTTCTATGAGCCCGCCGAGGCCGAGCGCCTGCAGCAGGAGCGCCGGTGGCGGATGGTGGAAGACGCCGGGCGTGGGTGGCGTCGCGTCGTCCCCTCGCCGCTGCCGCTGGAAATCGTGGAACGCCTCGTGGTCAAGGGTCTGGTCTTTCAGTCCATCGTCGTCATCGCCGCCGGCGGCGGCGGGATCCCCGTTGTGCGCCGTTCAGACGGCGATCTCGAGGGTGTCGAGGCCGTCATCGACAAAGATCTGGCCACGTCGCTGCTGGCCCAGTCGATTGGAGCGGACCTGCTGCTGATCTCCACCGCGGTGGACCGCGTGGCGTTGAACTACGGCAAGCCCGACCAGCGGGAGCTGACCCGTCTGTCCGTCGACGATGCCAAACGGTATCTCAGCCAGGGGCACTTTCCGCCCGGCAGCATGGGCCCAAAGGTCCTGGCGGCTTTGCGGTTTGTGGAGGCGACGGGGGGAGAGGCGCTCATCACCTCACCGCAGGGGATCGAACGCGCACTCGATGGGCGGACGGGGACACGGATCGTCCCCTGACTAAACGGTTGGTCGTTGGTGGTAAACTACCAACCATCAACCACCAACTACCAACTGGTCTGGCACCCGGGAGCGAGCGATGAACACCCTCAAGTTGGCCGACCGCATGAGTGGTCTGGGGACGGAGACGGCGTTCGAGGTCCTCGCGCGCGCGCGGGATCTGGAGCGGCAGGGCAAGTCCATCATCCACCTGGAAATCGGCGAGCCCGACTTCGACACACCCGCGCACATCAAGGAAGCAGCCGTGAAGGCGCTGGCGGACGGCTACACGCACTACACCCCGTCGGCGGGGCTGCATGAAGCGCGCGAGGCCGTCGCGGAGTTTGTCGCCGCCACGCGCCGGATCCCCGTCGACCCATCCCAGGTGGTGATGACTCCCGGCAGCAAGCCGATCATGTTCTTTGCGATTCTCGCTCTCGTCAACCCCGGCGATGAGGTCATCTATCCCGACCCCGGCTATCCAATCTATGAATCGGTGGCCCGGTTCGTCGGCGGCGTGCCCCGCCCGCTGCCGCTGCGGGAGGACCACGGCTTCCGCGTCGACCCCGACGAACTGCGCCGGCTGGTCACGCCGAAGACGCGGCTGGTCGTGCTCAATTCGCCGCACAATCCCTGCGGCTCCGTGCTCACCCGCGACGACCTCGTCGCAATCGCCGGCGCCCTGGCCGGCTCGGACTGCTACGTCCTCGCCGATGAGATCTACTGGCAGATCGCCTATGATGCCCAGCACACCAGCGTGGCGAGTCTGCCGGGCATGCAGGAGCGCACGATCATCCTCGACGGGTTCTCCAAGGCGTACGCGATGACCGGCTGGCGGCTCGGGTTCGGGGTGATGCGGGCCGACCTGGCGGCCAAGATGGCGCAGCTGATGGTGAACAGCGCCTCGTGCGCCGCCGCGTTCACCCAGATCGCCGGAATTGCCGCGCTGCGCGGACCGCATGAGCCGGTGCGGGCCATGGTCGCGGAATTTCGCCGCCGCCGCGATGTGATCGTCGACGGGCTCAACGCCATCGACGGCGTGACCTGCGGTCTGCCCCACGGCGCGTTCTACGCCTTCCCCAACGTCACGGGGATTGATCGTGACAGCAAGCGGCTGGCGGACTTTCTATTGACCGAGGGCGGGGTGGCATGCCTGTCGGGCACCGCATTCGGCATGCACGGCGGCGGGTACCTGCGGTTTTCTTACGCCAACAGCGTGGCGCATATTGAGGAGGGTTTGCGGCGGATGGCGGAGGCGCTGACGAAGTACCGGGCCGCGGTCTAGTCGCTCACCTTCCCGGGTTGGAAGGTCTTCACAATCTCATCGCACTGTTTCTGGCCGTCACGCCACTTGTCAAAGGGCTTTGCGCAGATCAGCAGGTAGGTCCGCGCCGCTCCTGAGACCACGACGCCGACCGACGCCCACTCCACGCCGGCCGAACTTCCCGTCACCTCAAACTTCTCCCACCGCAGCGCCGTGGTCGTGCGCGGATCCTGCACGAATCCGGAGACGCCATGGATGGGGAGCGAGGAAAAGACCAGCCGGCGCGCGGCCGGCTCGTCAAGCGGTCCCGGGGCCTCGGCAATGAACACCGCGATGAATTCGCTCGACGCCTCCGGCGACGGCGCCCCCGGCGGCACAAACCGGACGTGCAGACCGTCCTCGGTGATCGAGCGCGTCCAATCGGACGGCACGCGGACCACGAAACCCGTCCGCGCATCGCGCTGGTCCACGAGAGGCGCACCCCGTGGCTGGCACCCGGCGAGCAGGAGGACGCCGACGACAGCGGCGGCCGTTGATCGCATACGTCTGCCTTCGCGCCGGCGGACGCGGCCCCCTTGAAAAGGGCCGCACCCGCACCCCGCGGAAGTGGAGACAGATGAAGGCCATGCTGTTGCCGCGCCCCGATCCGGCGTCGGCGTCCCCGCTGCATGCCGCCGACCTGGCGGTGCCCGCGCCGGGGGCAGGGGAGATCCTGCTGCGCGTCACGCGGTGCGGTGTCTGCCACACCGACCTCCACATCGTGGCCGGTGAGCTTCCGCCGCACCGGATGCCGCTGGTCCTGGGGCATCAGGTGGTGAGCAGGGTTGAGCAGATCGGGCCCGACGTCAGCGCGTTCGCGCCCGGCGATCGGGTGGGCGTCACCTGGCTCCACGACGCCTGCGGCCGGTGCGAGGCCTGCGCCGCCGGCCGTGAGAACCTCTGTGCTGAAGCCAGGTTCACCGGCTATGACGTCGACGGCGGGTACGGGCAGTTCATGACGTCGCGCGCGGATTACACGTACCACATCCCGGACCGCTTTTCGGATACCGAGGCGGCCCCGCTGCTGTGTGCCGGCGTCATCGGGTACCGGGCGCTGCGTCTCTCGGGAATCCAGCCGGGCCAGCGGCTGGGGTTATTTGGGTTCGGGGCATCGGCACACCTGGTGATCCAGGTGGCGCGGTACTGGCGATGCGAGGTGTACGTCTTCACCCGCAGCGAAGCCCACCGTGAGCTCGCGCGCGGCCTCGGCGCGGTGTGGACAGGAGGGGCCGAGCAGACGGCCCCGGCGCGGGTGCACGCGGCGATCGTCTTCGCTCCCGCAGGGGCGGTCGTCGTGCAGGCCCTGAGGCACCTTGAGCGCGGCGGCATCGTGGTGGTGAATGCCATTCATCTCGACGGTATCCCGGCCTTCGATTACGACCTGCTGTACTGGGAGCGAACCCTGCGCAGCGTCAGCAATGTGACACGTCGTGATGCCGAGGAGTTCCTTGCGCTGGCGGATGCGATCCCGGTGCGGACGACGGCGACGGAGTTTGCTCTCCCCGCGGCCAACACCGCCCTGGCCGCCCTCCGTGCCGGAGGGCTCTCCGGGGCGGCGGTGCTGAACGTCGAGCAGGCATGAAGATCGCCATCTTCACCGACGCCTACAAGCCTCTGCTGACCGGGGTCGTCAACTCGGTCGATCTGATGCGCCGAGGACTGGAAGCGCAGGGCCATGAAGTCTACGTGGTCGCTCCGGTCTTCGCCGGCTACGCCGACGCCGACCCCCGCGTGTTCCGCTATCCGGCGATCAAGCTGCCGGCGAAAGTCCCGACCCCGCTGGCGATTCCGATCGCCCCGCGGCTCTTCCGGCGGATCGCCGGCTTGAAGCCGGACGTCATACACTCGCAGCACCCGTTCTCGGTCGGCCGCGCCGGGGCCGCGATCGCACAGCGGCTGGATCTGCCGCTCGTCTATACGTTCCACACGCAGTACGAGCAGTATGCCCACTACGTGCCCTTCAACCGGCCCCTGGTCCAGTGGCTGACCCGGCGCGTCGTCGCCGCGTATGCCTCGCGCTGCGATGTCGTAGTCTGCCCGGCGCCGTCGATCGTGACGCTGCTGCGTTCGTACGGGATCAGCCGTCCGGTCGCGGTCGTGAACAACGGCATCGACCTCACGTCCTTCGAGCAGGCTCGTTCCGATGGGCTGCGCCGGCGGCTCGGCATCTCCGCGGCCGCACCCGTCGCCATCTTTGCCGGGCGCCTGGCCGTCGAGAAGAACCTGGACTTCATGCTTGCGGCGTTTGGGGCCGTTACGCGCGAGGTGGCGGACGCGCGGCTGCTGCTGGTCGGTGAGGGCGCCGATGCCGACCGGCTGCGCAGGGTCGTGAGGAGCCGGCGTCTCGACGGGCGTGTCGTGTTTACGGGCCGCGTGCCGTACGAAGAGATTCCGAGCTACTACGCGGCGTCGGACGTCTTCGTCATGACGTCGCTGACCGAGGTGCGTCCGCTGGCGATCCTGGAAGCGATGGCGGCGGGATTGCCGATCGTTGCCGTCGATGCCTCCGGGGCGGCCGACACGATCACGTCGGGTGCCGACGGGCTGCTGGCACCCGGCGACGTGCCGGCGTTCGCCCAGGTGCTGAGCCGTCTGCTGCGATCAGCCGACCTGCGCCACCGGCTGGGCGCGCAGGCGCGCATCACGGCGCGGCAGTATTCGATCTTCACCACGACCCGGCGGCTGGCGGAAATCTACGCGCAGACAATCGAGGCGCGTCGCACGATCGTCCGGACTACGGGATAAGAGGGACAACAGGCCCCGTTATCCCGCAGTTAGCGCTTACAGGTCCAGCAGTGGTTGCTGAACGTAAGGACCGCGTTGCCTGTGACGTGGCCGAAGCCGGCGATGTCGCTGACGACGTCGGAATCCAGTTCCTTCCAGATCCAGTTGCCGCTGGCCTGCCCCCAGGTGATGCGGGTGCCGATCTTGCCCCAGTCATAGAGCAGCGACTGCTCGTACACCCGGCCCAGATCGTCGGTGACGAACACCGCGGCATAGGCCCCGCCGGCCCGCGAGGTCAGGAACTCTTTCATCGTCGGCGACGTGTACAGCCATCTCGCCACCGCGCGGCGGTCCGCCGTGTTCTCCTTGTCAAACTTGCCCCGGCCGAATTCCTTGATCGCCTGGTTGACGCGGTCGCGGCGCACCCCGACGACCACGTACTTCTTGTCGGCGCGCTGCTCGAGGATGAAGAAGTCGTGGTCGGTCCAATCCGCCGGATTCTCCGACTGCAGTTCCCCCCGCTCCTGGATGACGCGGCGGATCGTCCCGGCGAACGGCCGCAGCAGCAGCGGCAGCTCGAGCTTCTCGATGTTGATCTTGCGCTTGATCGGGCCGCCCTTTTGCTCGCGAAACTCGGCGAATGACCCCGACGCGGTGGCGCCCAACCTCATCCCGCGCACATTGAGGATCAGCCGGGCGTCGAAGTCGGCGGTTTCGTAATACGGGTCGACGGTTTCGGACCCGAAGATCCGCTCCAGCAGCTGATCCACCGTCGGCCCCTGCGCGGTGACGACGGCCGTGGGCGTGAGGAGGATCAAGCCGATCACGACGGCGGCCCAGGCGAGCCCGCGCCGGAGGCCGTCCGAATGACGTGTTGCCTGGGTACTCACGATGGCGTGCTCCTTTTCCCAGCGAACTTTCCAGCCTGACCAAATCGTTCCCATGAGACGATCGACTCCAGCGGCCGGCGTCCCCGTCCGGTCAGCACGCGCATCACTGCGCGCTCGACCGGTCCGCGTCCCCCCGGATCGGGGTAGCCAAACGACAGCGCGATGGCGACCGTCATCGTTGGCGGCGCTCCGAGGACTTCTCGCGCCCGCTCCGCCTGGTGCAGCGTGGCAGGGCAGGAGCCCACGCCCAGCGCCCAGGCCGCTAACATCATGTTTTGCGCACAACGGCCCGCATCAAACGCATGCCGGGCGTCCTCGGTCAGGATGACCACGACGGCCGCCGCACCGGCCAGGTGCTGGGCGAAGCGGCCGCACCGCGAGAGGGCGGTTCGACGCTGCCGGTCCCGCACGACGACGAAATGCCAGGGCTGGCGGTTGCGGCTGCTGCCGCTGCGGCGTCCCGCGTCCAGAATCCGCCGCAGGATCTCGACGTCCAGCGGGCGGTCGGCAAACGTCCGGATCTCGCGTTTGCCGGTGATGTAGGCGTACGCGTCCATGTCTGCTGCGATTCGACGGACGCCGCCCGGCCCCCGTTTAGAAGACGCAAACGGCGGCCCGACTGTTCCCGTCGCGCCCGCAGCAGAGGGGCTCGTCATCGCCCGACGTTGCGTTTAGAATGGCCGTATGGCGGTGGCGGCCCGTTCCATCCCGAGGCAGCACCCACCGGCCGGTGACGTCGTTCCGCGGTGCCGGCACTTTGGCGTCTGTGGTGGATGCTCCTGGCAGCACATCGATTCGGCCGCGCAGCTCCGCGCCAAAGAGGCGGCCGTCGCGGAGCACCTGCGCGGGATCGCTCCCACGTCGACCATCCGGCCGATCATCGCCGCGCCCAGCGTCTGGTACTACCGCAACAAGATGGAGTTTGCCTTCGGTCCACCGGCCGATCTCGGCCTGCACCAGCGTGGACAGTGGCGCCGCCTCGTGAACCTCGAGGAGTGCTTTCTACAGTCACCGACGTCGGCCGCGATCGTGTGCGACGTGCGGCGTTTTGTGAGCGCGCACGGCATCTCCTGCTACGACCCGCGGACACGCTCGGGGCTGCTGCGGACGCTCGTGATTCGCACGGCGCGTGCCTCGGGCGACATCATGATCGGGGTGGTCAGCGGTCCCGGGCCGCTTCCCGCAGCGGATGCGCTCGTCGAGACGCTCACCGGCCGGTATCCACGGATCGTCTCCATCGTGCGGGGTATCGCCGCGGCGGATGCCCCGGAGATCGGCGAGGTCGAACTGCTCTTCGGACAGGCGCACCTCGTGGAGCAGGTCGCCGGGCTGGACTTCCTGATCGGCTTGACCACGTTCTTCCAGAGCAACACGGCGCAGCTGGAAGGGATGATCGCCCGCGTTGACGAATTCGCGGCGCTCGACGGCTCTCAACAGGTCGTCGACCTGTACTGCGGGGTAGGGACGTTCACTCTGGCCCTGGCGCACCGCGCCCGGCGGATCGTGGGGATCGACAGCGCGCGCTCATCGATTGCGGCGGCGCGCCGCAATGCGTCGGCCAACGGGGTGGGGAATGCCGAGTTCTACGCCGGTGATGCGAGGGCGCTCACGGTGCTCGCCGGTGCGCCTGCGCCCGACGTGCTGGTGCTGGATCCGCCGCGGGCGGGGGCCGGAGGCAGGGTGATGCGGCAGATCGGAGAACTCGGGCCGGCGCGGGTCATCTACGTCTCGTGCAACCCCGCGACGCTGGGCGCGGATCTGCGCGTGCTGACCGCGGCCGGCTATGGGGTGACCGCGGTCCAGCCGGTGGATCAATTCCCCCAGACCCCGCACGTGGAGTGTATCGTGAAGGTGACGCGAGAGAGCGCGGCATGAGCGACCGGGAAGGGATCAGCACAGACGTCTCGATCGGGGCCGCCGCCGAGCCGGAGCGGCGCCTGGACCTATCTCGCCTCCACCGCGAGCATTTCTGGTGGTGGCTCGCCCAGCACGTCTTGAACTTCCTCCTGCGCGTCGTATGGGGGCTGCGGCTGTACGGGCTGGAGCATCTGCCGCCGAGAGGTCCCTACCTCATCTGCGGCAACCATCCCAGCGAGATCGACCCGGTCGCGCTGGGTGCGGCGCTGCCGTTCCGCCCGACCTTTCTGGCCGGCCACGAACTGGAACGGTACCCGGTGATCTTCTGGCTGCTGCAGCGCTTCGACCCCGTCTTCGTCCGGCGCGGGCTGCCGGACATCGGCGCCGTCCGCGCCTGCCTGAAGCGTCTGGACGCGGGGGACGTGGTGGTGATCTACCCCGAGGGCGGGGTCGTGCAGGACAGGACTCTGGGGGTGCTCCAACCGGGGGCCGCCTTCCTCGCGATCCGCAAGCGGGTGCCCGTCGTCCCGGCGGCGATCGCAGGGGTGGCGCAGGTCTGGCCGTTGGGCGCGCGCTTTCCGCGGGCCGGGAAGATCACGATCCGGCTCGGGGCTCCGCTTTACCCCAAGGATGGGGAGCGGCCCGAGCAATTGACGGTGCGGATTGAAACCGCGCTGCGCGGACTGCTCGATCAGTTGCCGGCGGCTAGCCGACAACCAAACAGCTGAGGGTGTCCTCGACGCCTCGCACCCGCTGGACCTTGGCGACCACAAACCGGCCGAGTTCCCCGACATCCTTGGCATCGGCCATCGCCACGGCATCGTAGGGTCCCGTCACCGCGTGCGCTTCGGAGATCCCCTTGATCCTTCGCAGTGCCGCCGCAACCTTGGTGGCCTGCCCCATCTGGGCCTTGACCAGAATGACTGCCCGGACCATGCTGCACACCTCCCGACCCCTTGGGTAATGGGGGAATGGTTCGCGTGCTCCTCCAGGCCCCCTCCACCGGCTCGGTCTGAAGGAACGGGTTTTCGGGCATACCGTTGGCGGGCCTATGTTTCTTGAGTACTTCGACCTGAAGCGGCCGGCGTGGGACGCGGAGGCGCTCGCTTCCATGCTGACCCGCCTGCAGGAGAGCGGCTACCAAAGTCTCACCGCGGACGCGCATGCCGCCGCGGTGCGCTTTGTGCAGCCTCATACGGGCTTCACGCTGCCGATGGCCCTGTCGGCCGCGGACGCGTTTGCCGACGCGCTGATCCCTCCCGCGCAGCGCCAGGCGCGGCTGATCCTCTTTCGGCACAACAGCGAAACGCTCCGCGCGGTCGTGGTCGGCCGCAGCCAGCATGAAGTCCGCATGTCGGCGACCGCCGCAAAGATGCACCTGGAAGCCGTCCTCGGCGGGCGGATCGGCGACCTCGTCGCCGATGAGAATGGACGCGGCGGGCTGGTCAGGTTTCGAACCGAGGCGCTGCCGGCCCTGCACCTGACCGGGAACGGCCGGCCGGGCCTGGAGGTCCGTTCCCCGGGAGCGGCCCAGTTGTTGATGAGTCTGCGGCGCCAGCCGCAGATCCAGCGCAAGCCCACCGTCTTGTCCTCGCAGGCCGCCGCACTCGCGCCCGACCGCACCGCTGAGCAGACGCGTGAACAGCTCGAACAACTGGTGGGTGACGGCGCGCTTGAGCGTTGGCACGTGGTGGTCTGCCGGGAGACGGGCAACTGGCTGGCGTTTTCCCCCACCGCGGACGAGCCGCGGAGTTTTCTGGCGCTGAACCTCAACTGTCCGCACTGCGGGCGCCCCGTGGGCGAGGAGCAGGTCGATCTGGCCTACCGGCTCGGCGAAGACGTGCAGGCCTATCTCTCCGACAACCGCTGGATCTGCGATCTGATCGAAACCGCGCTGCGGAAGATGGGGGTGGAATCGGTGGCCTTCCAGCCGGGTGCCGGTGCGGTCGATGGGGCGGCCTGGTACTACGGGTCGGTCCTCCTGTTCCGTGCGACCGATGCCCCCGCCACCGCGGCCGAGCTCTCCGCCTTCGACGATGCGGCCGCCGGTCTTGAGTCTCAGGGATGGCCCGTCCACGCGCTGGCCGTCTCGAATACCCCCTCCGGGACGGAGACGCGCGGGCGCGTGACGGTCATCGGGGGACTGGCGGCGCTCGACACGGTATTCGACGATGTATTGACCGAGGGACGCAACCGGCTGCTGCGGTCGCTGCTGCCGGCGGAATTGCGTCCGATCGTGCTTCCGGTGAGCGAACTGCTTCCGGCTCCGTCCGCCCCCGAACCGACGCGTCCGCCGGCGTAACGGGCCCACAGGAAATCTCCGGCCAGACCGCGTAGTTCAGCGACAGTTTCCGCCTGCCTTGCGGAGGTCAGCATGGCGCGCCCTCGAGTCTATGTGACGCGGCAGATTCCCGCCCCCGGAATGGCGATCGTCACGGCCGCCGCGGACGCGACGGCGTGGGAGCGCGAGGATGTCCCGCCGCCCCGCGACGTGCTGGTCCGCGAAGTGGCCTCGATCGACGGTCTGCTCAGCCTGCTCACCGATCCCATCGACGCCGCGTTGATGGATGCGGCCCCGAACCTGAAAGTCATCAGCAACTTCGCGGTCGGCTACGACAACATCGACATCGCGGCCGCCACGGCGCGGGGCATCGTGGTCACGAACACGCCGGAGGTGCTGACCGAAACGGTGGCGGACTTTGCCTTCTGCCTGATGCTCGCCGCCGCGCGGCGGCTGGTCGAAGCCGACGTCTACACGCGGGCCGGCCGCTGGAAGACCTGGGAACCCCTGCTCCTGGCGGGCCAGGACGCTCACGGCGCCACGCTGGGGTTGATCGGGTTGGGGCGGATCGGCTCGGCCGTCGCCCGGCGCGCCAAAGGCTTCGGGATGCGCGTCCTGTACTACGATCTCTTCCGACGCGAGGACCTGGAAGCGAGCCAGGGCATCGAGTTCCGGGAGATGAACGACGTCCTGCGGACGGCCGACTTCATCAGCGTGCACGTCCCGCTGACCGCGCAGACCCGGCACCTGGTGAGCGCGCCGCAATTTGCGATGATGAAGCCGACCGCGGTCTTCGTCAACACCTCGCGCGGTCCGGTCGTGGACCAAGCGGCCCTGACCGACGCGCTGCGGATGCGCACGATCTACGCCGCGGGTCTGGATGTCTTCGAGCGCGAGCCCGTCGACCCGGCCGATCCCCTGCTGAAACTCGACAACGCCATCGTGGTCCCGCACATTGCCAGCGCCAGTATCCCCACGCGGGTGAAGATGGCCACCCTGGCGGCTGAGAACCTCGTGGCGGTGCTGGAAGGCCGCCGCCCGCCCAACCCGGTCAACCCCGACGTCCTGACCGGATAGCGACGATCCTCACCGTCCTGCGCCAATCCGCCGGCGACGTTTACGACGCCCTGGGCACGGTCATCGCGATCAGCATCGTGTGGTCGGTGCCGCCCGCGCTGGTGGTGATCGGACTGAACGTGGGGACGGGGACCGGGGCGGCAGCATTCTTCGCCGGGTGGGTCCTGCTGGGACCGGTGAGCGCGGCCGTGTGGGGCATGGCCCGCCGGATCGTCCGCCGGGAGCGGGTCGGCGCGCGGATGCTGGGGGAGGCCTTTGCGCAGCAGTGGGTCAGGGGCATCCTCTTCTTCCTGATCGACGGGGGGCTGGGCTGGCTGCTGGTGGCGAACGTCCGATTCTACCTCAGCAGCACGATCGGCATCCTCGGGCATCCGCTGCCGGCCCTGGGGGAAGGAATGCGTGTCGGCCATCTGATCGGGTTCCTGTGGATCGCGCCGCTGCTGCTGTGGGCGCTCGCCCAGCTCTACGCGCTGCCCCTGCTGATCGAAGAGTCCGCGGGGGTCGGAACCTCATTGCGCCGCGCGGCGCTGCTGGTCGTCGACAACATCGGGTTCACGCTCAGTCTCGCTCTGATCGTCGTTGGCTTATCTGCCATCCTCGGATTGACCGGGATCGGCGCATTTGTGCTGCTGCCGGGGATGCTGGCGGT
>JBIOXT010000158.1:0-11384 GCA_044869795.1 bacterium
CCGGGGTGTCGGTGAGGCCTCGGATCCGCGCAACCAATCCTTGCAGATCCCCCGAGACCCGGTCGCGCACGCCGGTCACGCCGGTCAGCGACACGCAGTAGATGAACCCGGTGGAGCGGCTGGCGACGAGCCGGATACGGTCCTCTGTGCTCGTCGGTGCCAGCAAGAAAATGGTGTCCACGCCGGCGGCACCTGCCGCGGCGATCAACGCATCCGCCTCTTCCGGCGGCAGGTCCGGGACCACGACGCCGTCGATTCCCGCCTCCGCCGCGTCGGCGCAAAACCGGTCCAATCCGTATTGCAGGATGGGGTTGAAGTAGGAGAAAAGAACCACCGGAATGCCCGCCGACGGCTGCAGACGGCGGGTGAGTCCCAGCACATCTCGCAACGTGACGCCCGCCGCGAGCGCCCGCTGCGCGGCGCGCTGGTTCACCGGTCCGTCGGCGATGGGATCGGAGAACGGGGCGCCGAGCTCGAGCAGGTCGGCCCCGGCCCGCACCAGCGCATGGGCAGCCAGTTCCGTGGTGCGGAGATCAGGATCACCCGCAACGAGAAACGGAATGAACGCCCGGCGGCCTGCGGGACGCAGCCGGTCGAAGATCGCGGCGATCCGGCTCATCGCTCCATCAACCGCGAGACGTGCTGGACGTCTTTGTCCCCGCGGCCGGACAGGCCGAGGATGATCACGCGGTCCTTGCCCAATGCCGGGGCCAGCGTTCGAAGGTGCGCGACGGCGTGCGCGGGCTCGAGGGCGGGGATGATCCCTTCGGTCTCTGCCAGCAGACGAAACCCTTCCAGGGCTTCCGCGTCATTGACGGCCACGTAGTCGGCGCGGCCGGAATCCTTGAAGAAGCTGTGCTCCGGTCCGACGCCCGGATAGTCCAGTCCTGCCGACACCGAATGCGTTTCCGTGACCTGGCCCGCCGCGTCCTGCAGCAGGTACGAATACGCGCCGTGCAGCACGCCGGGAAATCCGCCGACGAGCGTGGCGGCGTGGTGGCCCGAGGCCAGTCCCAGCCCGCCGGCCTCGACGCCGACCATCCGGACGTCGGCGTCGCTGCGAAACGGGTAGAACAAGCCCATAGCGTTGCTGCCGCCGCCCACGCATGCCACCAGGCAGTCGGGCAGCCGGCCGGTCGCCTCGATAATCTGACCTCTCGCTTCCCGTCCGATCACCGACTGAAAGTCCCGCACCATCGTCGGATACGGGTGCGGTCCGACTACCGAGCCGATGACGTAGAACGTCGTGCGCACGTTCGTCACCCAGTCCCGCAGCGCGTCGTTGATGGCATCTTTCAGCGTCCGGCTGCCGCTCTCCACCGGGATGACGCGCGCCCCCAGCAGGCGCATGCGGAAGACGTTCAGTTCCTGCCGCGCCATGTCTGCGGTGCCCATGTAGACGTCGCACTCCAGACCGAACATCGCCGCCGCGGTGGCGGTGGCGACGCCGTGCTGTCCCGCACCGGTCTCGGCGATGATCCGCTGCTTGCCCATCCGCCTGGCCAGCAGCACCTGCGCGATGGTGTTGTTGATCTTGTGGGCGCCGGTGTGGAGCAGATCTTCGCGCTTGAGGTAGACCGCCGCGCCCCCGAGCGTCTCGCTGAGCCGGGCGGCAAAGTAGAGGGGGGTCGGCCGGCCGCAGTACTGCGTGAGGTAATAGTCCAGTTCGTTCTGAAAAGTCTCATCGTGCGCCGACCGCTCGTACGCCGACTCCAGTTCGTCGAGCGCCGGAATGAGCGTCTCCGGCACGTAGCGACCGCCGTAACGACCGAAGCGACCCTTGTGGGTGACGTCACTCACGGGCGCGCCTGACGAACTCCCGAATCTTTGCGGGATCTTTTCGTCCGTCGGTTTCCACCCCGCTGCTGACGTCCACGCCGTACGGATGAACCGCTGCGATCGCCGCGCCGACGTTGTCGGGCGTCAGTCCGCCCGAGAGGATCACGCTGTAGTGCCCGTCGACCTTTGCCGCCAGATTCCAGTCGAACGTCCGCCCGGTGCCGCCGGCGACTTCCGGATGGAAACTATCGAGCAGGAACCCTGCGACACGGTACACCTCCATCGCAGCAAGCGACGACGCATCTTTCACCCGGATCGCCTTGATGATCGTCCGGTGCAAGCCCGCGCAGAATTCCGGGGTTTCACTGCCGTGCAGTTGGATCACATCCAGTCCGCAGGCATCGGCGGCGTCCTGGATCGCCGCGGCGTCCGCATCGACGAACAGCCCGACCTTCGTCACGAATGGCGGCAGCGCCGCACCGATATCCCGCGCCTGCTCGATGCTGACCCGCCGCCGGCTGGGCGCAAAGACCAGGCCGATCGCGTCGGCGCCGGCCTCCGCCGCCACCAGCGCGTTCTCGACGTCCGAAATCCCGCAGATCTTCACGCGAACCATAACTACCTGGGAGTAGGGGAGTAATCCCCTCCTCCCGTCATTAGCGCAGCCCCATTTTCTGGTGCACCTCGGCCAGCGTCTGCTGGGCGACCGGCCTGGCGCGCGCGGCGCCGTCGGCGAGGATGGCGCGGAGGTCATCGGGCCGGGCAATCAGGTCCTGGTAGCGCTCCCGCATCGGTGCGAAGCGCGCGACCATCGCCTCGGCCAGGACCTGCTTCATCTCGCTGTAGCGGATGGTGCCGCTGTGGTAGGCGTCGACGAACTCCGGATAGCGGGAGGGCGCCAGGATGTCCAGCAGGGTGAAGAGGTTCGCGACACCGGCCGCCGCGTCGTCGAGCTTCGACCCTCGCGCCGGCGGTCCGGGATCCGTCACCGCCGCTTTGACTTTCCTGCGGATCTGGTCTTCGGGCTCGACGATGGCGATGTAACTGCCCGGCACGCTCTTGCTCATCTTCTTGGTTGGGTCGTTGAGGGCCATGATCCGCGCGCCCTTCGTCAGCCGGACCTCGGGGACGGGGAACGTGTCCCCAAACTGTTTGTTGAACCGCTCGGCGATGTCGCGCATCAGCTCCACGTGCTGGACCTGGTCGTCGCCGACAGGGACAACCGAGGCTTTGTACAGCAGGACGTCGGCCGCCATCAGGACAGGATAGTTGAGCAGCCCGGCCATCACCCCTTGCTTGACGCGCCGACCTTTCTCCTTGTACTGCGTCATCCGTTCGAGCTGGCCGACCGGCGTGATGACGTTCAGCAGCCACGCCAGCTCGCTGTGCTCGGGGACGTGCGACTGCACGAACAACACCGACCGCTGGGGATCGATGCCGGCGGCGACGTTGGCGGCGGCTGCATCCAGCACCCGCTGCGGGAGTTCCTGCGGATCGTACGGCGTCGTGATGGCATGGAGATCGACGATGCAGAAGTACGATTCGAAGTCCCGCTGCAATTCCGCCCATTGCCGGATCGCCCCGGCATAGTTGCCGAGATGGATGACGCCCGTCGGCTGGATCCCGGAAAACACCCGTGTGCGGCGCTGCGCCGTCTCCTGTGGCTGGGCCAGTTCCTGCGCCTTCCGCATCATGCTCCCCTCAACGCACGTAGTGTCGCGGCCGGATCGGGACTCGCCATCAAGGTGGTACCGATAAGCACGGCATCGACGCCCACGCGCGCGACCTGCTGCACGTCGGCGCGATGCGCAAAGCCGCTCTCGCTGACCACCAGCACACCCGGCGGGATCATCGGGCGCAGCCGGGCGGTCGTCAGCAGATCTACCCGCAGCGTGCGCAGATCCCGATTGTTGATCCCGATGATCTCCGCCCCGACGTCGACGGCGACCGCCGTCTCATCCGGTGTGTGCGCTTCGACCAGCGCGGGCAGTCCGCGGTCCCGCGCGTACCCCAGGAAATCCCGCAGCTGCGCCCCGTCCAGCAGCGCCGCGATCAGGAGGACCGCCGCGGCGCCTGCACGTTTGGCCTCGTCGATCTGATACGCATCGACCACAAACTCTTTGCACAGGACGGGCAGCGGGCTGGCCCCGCTGACCTGCGCCAGCGCATCCCACGATCCATGGAAATACCGCGCGTCGGTCAACACTGACAGCGCCGCCGCCCCGCCGGACTCGTAGGCGCGGGCGATTGCCACGGGGTCGAACTCCGACCGGATCGACCCCGCCGAGGGCGACGCGCCCTTGATCTCGGCGATGACGGACAGCCCCGGCGCAGCCAGCGCCGCCGCGAAATCCGGCGCCGGTGGGATATCGACCGCGGCGGCCGCAAGCTCCCGCGGGGGAACCAGCGTCTTACGGGCCGCGACTTCCTCCTTCTTATGGGCCACAATTTCGTCGAGAATCATGACGTGCCGGCCTTTGAGTGGGCCCTGAGGGCTTCGAGTTTCTCATAGGCTCCGCCGGAGTCGATCGCCCGCTCTGCGAGCGCGACCCCGCCGCGCCAATCCTCAGCAATCTCCGCCGCCACCAGCGCCGCGGCGGCGTTGGCCAGGACGATGTCGCGACGCGGGCCGGCCTCACCGCGCAGCACGGCCGTGGTGATGGCGGCATTGTTGGGGGCCGTCCCACCCGCAATCGCCTCCGCCGGACTGCGGGGAAGTCCCAGATCTTCGGGCGTCAGCGTGAACGTCCTCACCTGCCCGCCCCGCAGCTCCGAGATCTGGGTCGGGCCCACCGTCGACACCTCGTCCAGCCCGTCCAGCCCGTGGACGACGAACGCGCTGCGCGCTCCCATCTCTCCCAGGACCTCCGCCATCATCGCGGTCAGCGATGGGTCATACGCACCGACCACCAGATACCCGGCGTTGGCGGGGTTCGTGAGCGGACCGAGGATGTTGAAGACGGTCCGGATGGCGATTTCTTTGCGCGGCGCGACGGCGTGCTTCATGGCCGCGTGGTAGATCGGCGCGAACATGAACCCGATTCCGATGTCCTCGATCGACTGCCGCACCACGTCGGGGGAAACCTGGATCTGCACGCCCAGGGCCTCCAGGACGTCCGCGGCGCCGGAGAGCCGCGACACCGCGCGGTTGCCGTGCTTGGCGACGTACCCACCCGCGGCGGCCACGACGAACGCGGTGGTCGTCGAGATGTTGAACGTGCTGAGCCGGTCGCCTCCGGTGCCGACCACGTCGATCAACACGTCCGCGCTGGGCGTGATCCGCTGGGCCCGCTCGCGCATCGCGCGGGCGAAGCCGGCGATCTCCGGCACGGTCTCGCCCTTCATCCGCAGCGCCGTGATCAAGGCGGCGATCTGCGCCGGCGTCGCCTCGCCGTCCATGATTTCGCCCATCGCGGCCCAGGCCTCGGACTCGCTGAGGTCCTCTTTGGCGACCACTTTCTTCAATGCGTCCTTGATCGACACGCCATCCTCTGCTTGTTACAGGGATTAGGAGTCCCTACTCCCGTCATTTCGCGTCTACTCCCGCCAGATGCAGAAAGTTGCGCAGCAACTGCTTGCCGGGGGCGGTCAAGACGGATTCGGGGTGAAACTGCACGCCCTCGACCAGCGCTTCACGGTGCCGCAGTCCCATGATGGTGCCGTCGGTTAATTCGGCCGACACTTCCAGCCCTGCGGGGAGGGAGTCACGCTCCACGATCAGCGAGTGATAGCGCGTGCCGGTCAGCGGATTCGGCAGGTCCGCGTAGATCGTCCGCCCGTCGTGGCGGACCTCCGACGTCTTCCCGTGCACAGGGGCGGACGCCCGCACGACCCGGCCGCCGAAGGCCGCCCCGATGCACTGGTGGCCTAAACACACGCCGAGCACCGGCACCCTGCCTGTGGCCGCGGTGATGAGATCGTTGGAAATCCCGGCCTCCGCCGGCGTGCACGGACCCGGCGAGAGCACGAGCGCCTGGGGGGCGAGATCCAGCACATCTCCGACGCTGACCTGGTCATTGCGGAAGATGCGCACATCGCCGGTCATCTCGCCCAGGTACTGCACGAGGTTGTAGGTGAACGAGTCGTAGTTGTCGATGACGACGATCATGGTGACACCTCGGCCGGCCCCCGGACCCCCGACCCCAGACCCCGATTCCGACCGACCCGCTCAATAGCCCTGACCAGCGCCTTGGCCTTGTTCACCGTCTCCACGTACTCCCGCTCCGGCACCGAGTCGGCGACGATGCCGGCTCCGGCCTGCACGTATGCCCGGTCTCCGGCCACGATGATCGTCCGAATCGTGATCGCGGTGTCCATGTTCCCGGAGAAGCCCACGTAGCCGACGGCGCCGGCATAGGGACCTCGGGCGAGGGGCTCGAGCTCATCGATGATTTCCATCGCCCGCACTTTCGGAGCCCCGGTGACGGTCCCGGCGGGAAAACACGCGCGGAGCACGTCAAACGCATCGAGGCCCTTCCGCAGCCGCCCCTGCACGTCGGAGACGATGTGCATCACGTGCGAGAAGCGCTCGATGCCCATCAGCTCCGTCACCCGCACCGTGCCGTACTCGCAGACGCGGCCGATGTCGTTGCGGCCCAGATCGACCAGCATCACGTGCTCGGCCCGCTCCTTCTCATCGGCCAGCAGCTGCGCCTCCATTGTGCGGTCGTCGGCGTCGGTGGCGCCCCGCGGCCGGGTGCCGGCCAGCGGCCGCGTCTCGACGAGGTCACCCTCCAGCCGCACCAACAGCTCCGGCGATGAGCCGATGATCTTCACCCCGTCGAAATCCAGAAAGAACATGTACGGCGACGGGTTCACGGTGCGCAGCGCGCGGTAGATGTCCAGCGGGTCGACGCCGTCGAGGCCCATCGAGAACCGCCGGGACAGGACGACCTGAAAGATGTCACCGGCATAGATGTACTCTTTCGCGCGCTCGACGGCGCTGAGGAACCCCGCCACCGGCATGTCCGAATCCGCGACCGGCTGCACCCGTCCGGCGCCGTCGGTCGGCAGCAGCGGCGCCCGCAGCTGCTGGTAGAGCTGTTCAACTTTCTCGACCGCCTGACGGTAGGACACCCCGCCGTCCCCGTCGACCGGCGCGTTCGCAACGATCCTCATCACATGCCGCACGTGGTCGAAGATCACGACGCTGTCGGCAATCACGAGATAGCACGTCGGCAGGCCGAGGTCGTCGGGGGGAGGAACCGGCAGCCGTTCCCACGACCGCACGAGGTCGTAGCCGAAGTATCCTACCGCGCCACCGGAGAAGCGGGGCAGCGACGGATCGATGACGACCTGGTGACGCTGCAGGATGGCGCGCGTGATGTCCAACACGTCGCCGGTCATCCGCTCCACGCGGCCTTCCTGCCGAACCTCCACCTCCGCGCCACGCGAGACGATCGTCGTCATCGGTCCGGCGCCGATGAAGGAGTATCGACCGACCCGCTCGCCGCCTTCGACGCTCTCCAGCAAGAACGCGTCTCCCCGGCCGCGCAGCTTCAGAAACGCCGAGATCGGGGTTTCCAGATCGGCCGGCAATTCGCACGAGACGGGGACGAGGTTGCCCGATCGGGTGCGGCTGAGAAATTCCGTCTTCGATGGTGCGATGTCGAGGGTCCAGGCCATCAGGAGAGCTCCTTCCCTGTACCACTCTCTGCGTTCGGGTTCAGGGCGCGTGCTCTGCGACGTGACGACTCCAGCGCGGCTTTCAGCGACGCGTCATCGTCCAGCGCCCCTTCCAGCCGATCGAGCTCCCGCCGCACGCTCGCCAGCGCGCGCTTGATCGCCGCGCGGTTCCCACGGCAGATCTCGACCCACATCTCGGCGGGGCTCGCCGCCACGCGGGCCACGTCGGCGAAGGCCGGACCGTGCAGCGGCAGGGCATCCGCGGCGGCGGCGTTCACGGCCGCGGCTGCCAGCAGGTACGGAACGTGGCTGACCTGCGCGACCAGCTCATCATGGTCGGCAGGCGTCAGCAGGATCGGGTGCATCCCCAGGCGTTCCACGAGCGTGCGCATGGTCTGCAGGGCGGCCGGGTCTGTGCGGCGTGTCGGTGTGAGCAGGAACGGGCGCCCGGCCAGCAGCGCGGCATCGGCGGCTTCGGCTCCCTGACCTTCCGCCCCGGCCATCGGATGGCCGCCTACGTATCGCACGCGCGCGGGCAGCCGTTCGTCCAGTTCGGCCACGATGTCCGCCTTCGTACTCGCCACGTCGATCAGGATGCCGCCGTCGCGCATCTCGCGGGCCGCCGCGGCCGCCGCTCCAACCACGGACCGCGGTGGAACCGCAATCACGATCAGATCCGCCCCGCTCAACTCCGCGATCGTGGCCGCTTCGTCGATGGCGCCGCGCCGCTGCGCGATATCCAGCGTCTTCGGATCGATGTCAACGCCGACCACGCGCTCCACCAGACCACGCTCCCGCAGCGCCATGCCCAGCGAGGCGCCGATCAATCCCACGCCCACAATGCCTACGGTCCGAATCTGGTACACTAGCGCTCCCACGAAACTCGCGATCGTCGGTCGTCGGTCGTCGGTCGTCGAAACAGATCACCGAGGCAGTCATCCACGATCCATGATCGACGATCGACGATCGTCATTGCCGCATCGCCGCGGACGTTTGCACGCGACGGCCCAGCGCCGCGGCCAGCGGGGTCAGGGTGTTCATCATCTCCGTGAAGTGCTCGGGCGTGAGCTGCTGGGGGCCGTCGCTGAGGGCCTTGGCCGGATCGGGGTGGACCTCGACGAGCAGCCCGTCCGCCCCGGCGGCGACGCCGGCGAGCGCCATCGGCGCCACGAATTTCGACTTCCCCGTGCCCTGGCTGGATCGACCACCACGGGCAGGTGGGTCAGGCTCTTCATCACCGGCACCGCCGAAATGTCCAGCAGGTATCTGGTCTCGTTATCGAATCCGCGGATGCCGCGCTCGCACAGCACGACGTTGTAGTTGCCCTCGTTCATGACGTACTCCGCCGCGAGCAGCAGTTCTTGAATGGTCGCGCTGGGACCGCGTTTCAGCAGCACGGGATACTTTGTGCGGCCCACCTCCCGCAGCAGCGTGTAGTTCTGCATGTTGCGCGCGCCGATCTGGATCATGTCGGCGTACTTGATGACCAGCATCAGCTGGCTGACGTCCATCGCTTCCGTTACGACCGGCAGGCCCGTTTCCGCGCGCGCCTCCGCCAGCAGCCGCAGCCCCTCTTCCTCGAGTCCCTGGAAGGAGTAGGGTGAGGTCCTCGGCTTGAATGCGCCCCCGCGCAGCATCGCGGCCCCCGCGGCCTTCACCAGTTGCGCCGTCTGGACGATCTGCTCGCGGCTCTCCACCGAGCAGGGACCGGCGGCCACGACAACCGAGCCGTCGCCGAATCGCACCCCGTCCACGTCGATAACGCTGTCCTGGGGCTTGAAGTCGCGGCCGACGAGCTTGAACGGCTGCAGGATGATGACGACGCGCTCGACGGCCGGCATCGCCTCCAGGGACTGCCGCAGGAGTTCTTTCGTGTGGCTGTCGCCGACCACGCCGATGATGGTCCGCTCGACGCCGACCGAGAGGTGGCTGCCCAGCCCGGCATCCTGGATTTTCTTGACCACGGCGTTGATCTGTTCGCGCGCCGCGTGCGCTTCCATCACGACGATCATCGCTGGACCTCCTGAAACACAAAACCTCTCACCCCATTGGGGCGAGAGGTCAATTGAACTCCCGCGGTGCCACCCAGTTTCCGGTCAGCTCAACCGGCTCTCAGCGACTCGCGCCTCACGGGCCCATTCACCGCTCTGTGGCTGTCGCGTTTCCACCGTGCCCGCGACTCTCTGGCAGCTCTCGAAGCGGGTACTCTTCCCGGTCCTCGGCCTATGCAATTGGTAAGCGATAGTATAGCACACTTGTCAAGGATGACGGGATGTCCCGTCACTTGGGCAGGTAGTAGCCGGAGAACTCGTTCTCGTCGATGATCTTGTTGCCGTTCTTGTCGTCGAAGATCGTGACGTGCGCGAGTTGGGCATTCTGGATCAGCAGGATCCGCCGGTTCCCTTCGGTCTTCTGCTCGACGGTCGGGGCGAACTCCTCAAGAGTGCCGTCCGCGGTCACGTAGGCGAACGGTCCTTCGCCACGCGTGTACTCGATCTGACCGTTGCGGTCGGTGTCGCGCGCCGCGGCATCGATCATCCCGTTGCCGTTGGTGTCGTAGTACACGAGATCCGCGCGCCCGTCGCCGTCGAAGTCGAACCGGGCGACGACGCGCAGCTGGGCGCCGCGCGCCACGCCGAATTGGATCGACCCCCGCGACGGCACGCGGTCGAACATCCCGCTCCCCACGACGCCCATGATGGTCCGGATCGCCGCCTGCGTCACGCCAAGGTCGTTGAGCGCGGCCCACCGCACGACGATCTCCACGTGCTTGCCCTCAACGGTGACGGTGCCCGGAACGGCGCGCTCGCCGGTGCGGGTGCGTGCCCGCAGGACGGCCCGGCCCGGGGCTTCGAGGCGGGCAAACAGGACCACATCCTCCTGAAATCCCGGACCGGCGAACCGGTCGGTGCCCTGGGCGAACGCCGGTGCGGGGGTCAGCCACTCCTGCAGCGCGGTACAGAGTCCACAGCGGTCTGATCCGGACCGATACGCCACTCGCAGGTCGAACGAGATCTTGTAGTCGATCGGAAACTGCGTCGGCGCGTCGCCCATGTGGAATTCCGTTTCCAGGCTGTCGCCGCGCGGGTAGATCGTCACACCCTTGACATTGAACTGATTGAACATGTCCGAGTACTGCACCGGCTGGCCGGTATCAACCCGCAGCAGGTCGGAGATAACGGGGATCCTGTACCCGGGTATCATCGACTCGATTGTCATGATGTCGATTCGCGGGACGACGTCCACCGGCCAGAACGTGTCCCTGAAGGAACCCATCCCGTACCAGAACTGGTCAAACACGTACGCGTAGTGCGGCCGCATCGTAAGGCTGAACCCGAAATTGGGCTCGGGGCGCTCTTCATTCTCACCCTGCAGGGCAACATCCCACGGCGCCGCTGACGACACGCTCATCGGAACCCCGATCACCAGCACCAAAAGGCAGACAAGGAGACCCAGCGCGATCCTCATCACAGGCGTATCCCTCCTCAGAGTCTGGTCATCTACCGCATCGGGATCAGGATCACAGCGGCGATCACGCGCATGCCCGGCTAGTTCTACCGGACCGAGCCGTCCCCTGTGCCGCGAGGTTCTTCGGTAATCCGACCCAACGCCGCCCGGGCGCCGGCGAGGTCGGCCGGCGTCGGCTCCGCCGGCGTGTAGCGCACCTTCACGTACACCTCGGTCAGGTATTCAAATTCGATCTGCCGGGCGGGCTCGAGCCCGGCGAGCCGCGGGAGGAATTCGTACGGAGTCTGATAGGAGGCGCGCGGCGCGCCCCGTCCGGCCGCCCACTGCAGGAGTTCGCGATAGATGGCGCGGATCGCGGCGACGCCGGTGGGGTCGGCGGCACCGGGCATCGCAGGGCGGCGCCCCCACCAGGCACGCAGCGCGGACCCGAACCCCGCGAGGGCGGCCCGGGTCGACCAGACCGATTCCCGTTCGTCTCCTCCCGGTGTGTGCCTCCGGCGGCGGGCGCGGAC